>JAYZXG010000203.1:0-8202 GCA_036141435.1 Pseudomonadota bacterium
CGGGGAAATTGACCCGGCTCATGATCACCTGATTGCCCAGGATGCGCCACGGCTTGCCCGCCTGGACCGAGGCCGCACAGGCGGCCTGGACGTCAGCGATCTGCTGCGCGCCCATCAGCTCGCGATCATCGGCGCCGATCTCGTCACGTTTCCAGTTGGCGACAATGGCGAGGTTTTCCTCGGTCATGTCGGAATTGGGGTCGATCGGGAAATCCTCGTAGTCCATCACTTCCGAGCGCGCCGTCAGGCGCGTTTCCAGCATGCACAAGGTCGCCAGATCGCCGATTTCGAACACGCCGCGGCGATCGATCAGGTTTTCCGGCTCTCGTGACGGGGTCCAGTCATACCAGGCCCGCACGGCGGCATCGCGCCGCTCATACCAGTCGCCCTCGCTGGCATCATGGTTTTCCGCCCCGGTGGCATAGCTGTCATTGGCGGTTTCGTGATCATCCCAGACCATGATCCACGGTGCGGCGCCGTGCAGGGCCTGCAGGTCCGGGTCCGACTTGTACTGGGCGTGGCGCGCCACATAGTCGGCATACTCCACGATTTCATGCACCGGGTCGGACACGCGATTGAGCTCGACAGACTTGGCGGACGCATAGCCGTCGGCCGGGTATTCATAGATGTAATCGCCCAGGTGAAGCACGAGATCGAGTTCGCCATTCTCGGCGGCCTCGCGATAGACGTTGAAATGTCCGGCCGGGAAGTTGGAACACGAAAAGACACCGATCCGGAACTGCTCGACACCGCCCGCCGGAAGCGTGCGTGTCACGCCGACGGGCGAATACGCGTCATTCAGCCGGAAACGGTAGAAATAGGTCATCCCCGGAAGCAGGCCCTCCGCCAGGATTTTCAGCGTGCCCAGCGGCTGGGGCACGACATACATGATCGTCTCACCCTGCTCGAAAATGATGTCCTGGAACTCCGCATCACGGGCCAGTTCCACGCCGCGATAACCGCCACCATCATCGCTCAGGGCTGTCCACAGCATGACACTGGTCTGATCAGGGTCGCCGGACGCCACACCGTGGCGGAAATGTCCCTCGGTCGGCGGCTCGAAACGATCAATGCGCTCGGAACAGGCCCCAACGGCGAGACCGGCTCCGGCTGCGCCCAGAAGTGCGCCACGGCGCGTCAGCTTGATCTTTTCCATCATTTCCCCCTGCACAAATCACGCATCTAATAGACCGCAAATATTGCGCCCAAGCGACAGCAAGGCTAGTCGCTTTCGGATGAGCGATACAGAAAACACGATCAGAGAGATTGAAGCCGAGGCCGAACACCAGGGCCAACGCCTCGATCGATGGCTGGCAAATAGCTGGGAAGAGCTGTCCCGATCCCGCATCAAGGCGTTGATTGAAGAGCAACAGCTGACCATGGATGGCGCGGTGCTGACGGACCCGTCGGCCAAGGTCCAGGCCGGCAGCCGCTATGCATTGACCATCCCCGCGCCGCGCCCGGACAAGCCGATCCCGGAGAAGATGGACCTCAACATCCTGCACGAGGATGCGGATCTCATCGTCATCATGAAGCCGGCCGGGCTGACCGTGCACCCCGCAGCCGGCCACTGGACCGGCACGTTGGTCCATGGCCTGCTCTATCATTGCGCAGGCTCGCTGTCGGGCATCGGGGGTGTGGAACGCCCGGGTATCGTTCACCGGCTGGACATGGATACATCCGGCGTGATGGTCGTCGCCAAGTCGGATGCCGCGCACAAGGGGCTCACAGCGCAGTTCGCGGAGCACTCGGTCGAGCGCGCCTATATCGCTTTTACCAAGGGCATGCCCAAGGCCAAGGCCGGACGCATCGAGACCCAGCTGGTGCGCTCGTCCAAGGATCGCAAGAAGTTCGAGGTGCCGCACGATCCCTACAGCGAGGCGGGCAAACACGCGATCACCAACTACCAGACGCTCGCGCGTTTCGGTCAGGCCCCCAATGCCGCGATCGGTACGGGCCTGGCGGCCAAGGTGGAATGCCGGCTGGAAACGGGGCGCACACACCAGATCCGCGTTCACATGGCCCATATCGGGTGCCCTCTGCTGGGTGACCCGGTCTATGGCAGCCGACGCGGCGGCATTATCGGCTCCAGCGACAATGGGCGCGAGCTCAAGGAATTCCGCCGCCAGGCCCTGCACGCGGCCATACTGGGCTTTGAACATCCGGTGACGGGCGAGCAGTTGCGGTTCGAGGCCGAAATGCCCAAGGACATGCAACGGCTGGAAAAATTCCTCGAACGTCTGTGATCCTCATATCTCCTCCCTTGCATCTGATCGCCTGATGTGGAGATTGGATCCAATAATCGGTGACACACCGCACGGGGAGAGAGCGTAATGACGATGACCATGACACGGGGCGTGGGTGGATCGACGGCCGAGGCCGAACTCGCCAGGCTCAAGCCGATGCTCGGCCATTGTCAGCCCATCACGGTCGAGGAGCACAGGGACCGCATCTCGGCCCTGCAGGCCCGCATGTCTGTCGCCGGGCTCGATGCCGTCTACGTCGATGCCGGAACCAACCTCACCTATTACACCGGGACGCGCTGGCACCCCTCCGAACGCCTGATGGGCGCAATCATCCCAGCCAGTGGCCCCATCACCTATATCGGGCCAGCCTTTGAAGACGGCACGATCCGCGATTTCATGACCGTGGAGGCGCGTCTCGAGGGCTGGGAAGAGCATGAAGACCCCTACGCACTCGCCGCTCGCCTGCTGGGCGACAGCGCCCGGGTTGGACTGGATCCGGCGATGCCGCTGTTTCGCGTCTCGGGGCTGAAAGCCGCCTGTGACGCAGAATTGGTGGATGCCGGCGACGTCATTCTCTTTGGGCGCGCGCGAAAATCAGAGCATGAGCTGGCCCTGATGCAGGCGACCAAGACCGCCACCCTGGAAGTGCACAAGGCCGCCGCGCGCATCCTGCACGAGGGCATCACCACCCAGGAGGTCACCGAGTTCATTCACGCCGCGCACAAGAAGATCGGCGCGCCCGGCGGCTCGACCTTCTGCATTGTCCTGTTCGGGCCGGACAGCGCCTTCCCACACGGCGTCTCCGCGCCCAAGGCACTGGACAACGGTGACATGGTGCTGATCGACACCGGCTGTGCCATCCATGGCTACCAGTCAGACATCACCCGTTCCTACGTTTTCGGCGAAGCCACGGCTGAACAACGCCGCGTCTGGGAGGCGGAAAAAGCCTGCCAGCTTGCGGCATTCGATGCTGCGCAACTGGGCCAGCCCTGTTCCGCAGCCGATGACGCAGCGCGCGCCGAGGGCGAACGGCGGGGCTTCGGCCCGGGCTACCGGCTTCCCGGCACCCCGCACCGCACAGGCCATGGCATCGGCCTCGACATTCACGAGGGTCCATACCTGGTGGGCAATGACAGGACACCGCTGGATATGGGCATGTGTTTTTCCAACGAGCCGATGATCTGTGTGCCGGGTGAGTTCGGCATTCGTCTGGAAGACCATTTCTACATGGCCGCCGATGGCCCGCGCTGGTTCACCCAGCCCAGCAAGTCGATTGACGATCCGTTTGGCTAGGACTTGCCGCGCTTGATCGCCGCCTGAACCTTCAGCGCCTGCATGGTCATGCGCACATCATGCACGCGCACCATGGCGGCACCGGCCTGGGCCGCACGCATGGCAGCGGCCAGGGAACCGCCCAGGCGTTCCATCTCGTCAGCCCCGTCATCGATTGCCGCAATGAAACGCTTGCGCGAGGCCCCGAACAGGACGGGGTAGCCGAGCCGGATCACCTGATCGAGATCACGCATGAGCGCGAGGTTGTGGTCCAGGGTCTTGCCGAAGCCGATCCCCGGGTCGAGCCAGATGCTGTCGGCCGTGACACCGGCCGCCATGGCCAGGTCCGCACGCTCGGTCAGGAAGTCACACACCTCACCGACGACGTCTTCGTATTCCGGCTTGTCCTGCATGGTTTTCGGGCTGCCGGACATGTGCATCAGGATGACCGGCACCCCGAGCTCTGCAGCCGTCTCCAGCGCGCCCGGTTCCTGCAGCGCACGCACATCATTCCAGATGTCAGCGCCCGCTTCGACTGCCGCCCGTGCGACATCAGGTTTGAAGGTGTCCACCGAGATTCGCGCCGCGGAACGCTCTCGCAATGCCTTGATCACGGGGATGACGCGGCGCATCTCCTCCTCGAGTGGGACCGGATCTGCCCCCGGCCGCGTTGACTCGCCGCCAACATCGATGACGTCCGCACCATTGCGCAGCATCTCCAGCCCGCGTTCAACCGCCGCCGCCTGGTCCACGAAGTCGCCGCCGTCGGAAAAACTGTCGGGCGTGACGTTGAGAACCCCCATGACAAAGGGCAGATCGTTTTTTCGACGCGGGCGGAAATGGGGCATGACGAAGCTTTGATACGACGTGAGGAGATCGCAGATATACGATTGCCCGCGAACTTGTGAAAGAGGGCAGAGCTTATGCCGGATGGCGAAAGCTGGACATTCCAGAGTGAACACCGCCTGCGCGGCTATATTGCTCATGAATTCGGAGCGGGAGACATCCTGCGCTGCTGGTCCCACGCCGTATCGAATGACGCGCCGCACTACGTTCTGCCCAATGCGGAAATCAATATTGTCGCACGGTATTCAGGCCGCTATTCGCGTGTCGAGATCTTCGGCATGGCCACCGAGGCACGCTGGTTCCAGCCGGTCGCGGGAGAGACCCTGCTGGCCGTGACCCTGTCTCCGGAGCGCGCCCTCGCTCTGGGCCTGCACCCGCGTGACTGGACCGACCGGCTCGATGCCGCGCCTGAAGCCCTGCAGGACCGGCTGGCCCCGCTGGCTGACAGCTTGATCGGTCAGAGCGAGGCTTTCGCGCGCCGGCATTGGCTGGACGCGATCAACCGGCTGTCGCGTGACAGGGACAACCCCTTCGCCGCCTACAGCCAGTCGCACATCCGGGCGTCGCAGGGGCAGCTGTCACTGGCCGGTCTCGCCAGGCGCATGCAAGTCAGCGAGCGGCAGCTGCAAAGACAGTTTCACGACGTACTCGGATTGACGCCCAAGCGCTACGCCCAGCAAATCCGGTTGGCGGAAACCATCGCTGTGGCCGACGCGACCAACCGCCCGGCCTGGGCCGACCTTGCCGCGGCGAATGGCTATTGCGACCAGTCCCACCTCATTCGCGATTGCAAGAAGCTCACCGGCGTTTCACCGGCTCGGCTTCACGCCCTTCGCACCGCGTCGGAAAAGTCCAATACCTCGCCGAACGCCTAGGCAAGAGTGATCGTCCCTTCAGTGAGTTTTAAAAGGACGAGCACATGTCAAAACTGGCTACCGGCCTGATCAGCGCCCTGCTCCTTGGCGCAAGCGCAATCGCGCAGGATACCCTGCAATATGACGGCGAGACCTGGCAGGTCGCCGCCGCGGATAACGGCGCGGTTCGTGTCGAACAGGCACTGGGTCGCGAGGCGCTTTATATTTCCCGTGGACAGGCCTGGCGCCGTGATGTGGACCTGCAGGATTTTGTCCTGGAATACGACTATGCCTCGACAGACGAGAGCGGTTTCATCGGCGTCAACTGGCGGGCTGCCAGCGAGAACGCACTGGAACAATTCTATGTTCGCCCGCACCAGAGCGGACAGCCCGACGCCGCGCAATACCTGCCGGTGCTCAACGGCATCGCCGGTTGGCAGATTTACGCGGGTCCGAACGAAGCGCAAGCCACGGACCTGCCCGCGCGGGAGTGGATCCGCGTGCGTATTGTCGCCATCGGCGATGCCGCGGACATTTTTGTCGGCGACATGGAGACACCCCTGTTGCACATCGCCGATCTGGGGAGTGCGACAACAGGTGGCGCCATCGGTTTCTATATGAGCGACCGTTTCTGGGTGGAAGGCACGGGCAGCTGGTTCAGCAATATCTCCATGCGACCGGTCACGGCGGAGGACCAGCTGATTGGCCAGAGCCGCGAAACCGATCCGTTGCCCGAGACCCTGATCGAGCGCTGGGCTGTCTCCGGCACATTCGGCGAAGCTGAACTGGATGCGGGCTATGCGCTGCCGGCTCTGGACGAAGACCGAGCAGAGCTCGCGGTCGAGCCCAACGGCATTGCGAACCTCTCCCGGCTTGCGCGCCGCGGACCGGACGCAAACACGGTCCTCGCGGAGGTATCCATCAACGCGGATGAGGCAATGACGCGCGAGCTGAGCTTTGGCTACAGCGATCGGATAAGACTGTATCTCAATGGCGAGCAGATTTATGCCGGCAATGCGGGCTGGCGGGTCCGGGACCACCGGCACCTGGGCACGATCGTCCGGGTCGACCGGGTACCGCTGCGGCTTGAGGCGGGTGAGAATGTGCTCACAGCAGCCGTATCGGAGTCCTTCGGCGGCTGGGGGATCAGCGCAGCCCTGGACAGCCTCGAGGGGCTTCGCCTGGACACGGACTGAAAACCAGAACCCCCGGTCGATGACCGGGGGTTCCGTTTGTCTTATGCGCCTTGTGGTTCCGGCCCGCCATCCGGCTCTTCGCCGGTTGTCTCGTCAGTTGTCGGGACCGCGCTCGCCGGTGCGGTCGGCGGCGTGGTGGAATCGCTGTCAGGGCGTGATGGCGGCTTGCCATCAAGAAGGTCCGTGATCTCGTCACCCGTCAGGGTCTCGTATTCGAGCAGTCCCTTGGCCAGGGTTTCCCAGTCTTCCTTCTTTTCATCGAGCACCTGCAGCGCCTTGGCGTAGGCATCCTCGATGAAACGACGCACCTCGCTCTCGATCAGCTCCTTGGTCGCTGCCGACACGGAACCGCCAAACGTCTGACCGTTGTAGCCCTCATGGGTTTCCGCGTAGTCGACATTGCCGACCTTGTCGGACATGCCCCAACGCAGAACCATGGCACGGGCCAGCTGGCTGGCCTGCTGGATGTCACCCGACGGCCCGTTGGACACATGGTCCTCGCCGTATTTGATGACCTCGGCAGCCTTGCCCGCCATGGTCATGGCCAACTTCTGCTCGCATTCGTCGCGGTGCCAGTTCAGGCGGTCCATTTCGGGCAGGCTCATCACCATGCCCAGCGCACGCCCACGCGGGATGATCGTCGCCTTGTAGACCGGGTCGCACAGCGGCATGTTCAGCCCGACAATGGCGTGACCGGCCTCGTGGTAGGCGGTCTTTTCCTTCTGGTCCTCCGTCAGGACCATGGACCGGCGTTCCGGCCCCATCATGACCTTGTCCTTGGCGTCCTCGAATTCGAGCATCGAGACTATGCGCTTGTTGCGACGTGCGGCCAGCAGGGCCGCCTCGTTCACAAGGTTGGCCAGATCGGCACCGGAGAAGCCCGGCGTACCGCGCGCAATCACCTTGGGATCCACATCGGACGCCAGCGGCACATCGCGCATATGAACCTTGAGGATCTTCTCGCGACCGGTGATGTCGGGATTGCCGACATTGATCTCGCGGTCAAAACGGCCCGGACGACGCAGCGCCGAGTCGAGAACGTCCGGACGGTTGGTCGCCGCGAGGATGATAATGCCCTCATTCGACTCAAACCCGTCCATTTCCACCAGCAGCTGGTTCAGGGTCTGCTCGCGCTCGTCATTGCCACCGCCATGGCCGGCACCGCGCGATCGTCCAACGGCATCGATCTCGTCGATGAAGATGATACAGGGCGCATTCTTCTTGGCTTGCTCGAACATGTCCCGCACACGCGAAGCACCCACGCCGACAAACATCTCGACAAAGTCTGAACCGGAGATCGAGAAGAAGGGCACATTGGCTTCGCCAGCGACAGCACGCGCCAGCAGCGTCTTACCGGTTCCCGGAGGACCGACCAGCAGCGCACCCTTCGGGATCTTGCCGCCGAGGCGCTGGAACTTGCTCGGGTCCTTGAGGAACTCGACCACTTCCTGCAGCTCTTCCTTGGCTTCATCCACGCCGGCCACATCGTCAAACGTCTTGCGGCCCTGGTGCTCGGTCAGCAGGCGCGCCTTGGACTTGCCAAAGCCCATGGCGCCGCCACGGCCACCGCCCTGCATCTGGCGCATGAAGAAGATCCACACACCGATCAACAGCAGGAATGGGAACCATTGAACCAGCAGGGTGAAGAAGAAATTCCCCTCGACCTGTTCCGCCGCGATTTCGACCGTGACACCGCTTTCCGTCATCCGGTCGACAGTCGTATCGTCATTCGGATGCAGGCGTACCCGGACCGTCTCGCCGTTGGATCGGCTGGCGATCACCTCATCG
>JAYZXG010000204.1:0-6197 GCA_036141435.1 Pseudomonadota bacterium
AGCGGGCCCGGGCCGCGGGGCTTGCACGATGATGCAGCGAGAGACATGCCCTTCATGCGGCGAGATCAAGGCCGATCGGTTCAGCCCGTTTGCAGGTTGGCGATGCTAGACATTGCCCCGGTCCGGTGACCGATCTGCGCAAGACAGCGACAGATTGATCGCCTAGGATGAAGTCGCCTTTGCCGTACAACCGAGAGATAGCTCATGTTCCGAACCCTGATTGCCACCAGCCTGCTCATGACGTCCAGCGCGGCCGCGCTGGCCCAGGAGGCGCCGGCCTTCCAGCCCACCCTGTCCCTGTCCGCCTCTGCCAATGCCGAGGTCACGCCTGACTTCGCCACGGTCAGCTCGGGTGTGGTGACGCGCGGCGACACCGCGCGCGAGGCGCTGACACAGAATTCGGAATTGATGGAGGGCGTTTTCTCGGCCCTTCGTCGCGCGGGCATTGACCGGTCCGACATGCAGACCTCCCAGCTCTCCGTGTCGCCGGTCTATTCGGAACGCCGGCCGAACCAGGTCACCTATGTGCGGGAGATCATCGGCTATGAAGCGCGCAACACGGTCAGCGCCAAGGTCACGGACCTGGACCGCCTCGGCCGGGTCATCGATGCCATGGCTGAAGCAGGTGCCAACAACATCAATGGCGTCTCCTTCGGGGCCGAAAACACCGATGACGCCATGGACCAGGCCCGCCGCGATGCCGTTGCCCGGTTGATGTCGCTGGCCAATCTCTATGCCGATGCCGGCGGGTTCGAGCTGTGCGGTATTCGTCATATGAATGAAGGCCACGCCATCCAGCCCCGCCCCGTGCGCTATGAAGCGGACATGATGTCAGTGACGGCCTCACGCATGGCTGCAGCCCCACCGATCGCGGCAGGCGAACTGTCACTGACGGCTACTGTCAGCGCCACATTCTGCATCACTCAGGACTAGATCGGCAGATCAGGCGGCCTTGGAAGGCGTCACAACCTGGTTGTGCTCGTCCAGCAGAACAACGGTCGGGGTCCACACCTCGGCCTCGGCCGCTTCCATTTCCGCATAGGCAACCACGATGATGCGGTCGCCCGGCTGGGCAAGGCGGGCGGCGGCACCATTGATGCCGAAGGTCCGGCTGCCGCGCGGGGCCTCGATGGCATAGGTGGTGAAACGCTCGCCATTGGTGATGTTGAGCACATCGACCTGTTCGTTGTTGAGGATGCCAGCCGCCTCGAGCAGGTCCTTGTCGATGGAGATCGAGCCTTCATAGTGCAGGTCGGCCTGGGTCACGACAGCCCGGTGCAATTTCGTCTTCATCATGGTGAGGCGCATGACGCGAACTCCAATACAATTGTTGCGCCGCACATAACGCGCCCGGCAGCCAATTTCAATATTGTGTCACTCACGCGCCGAACAAGCCGGCCTAACGACAGGGGCAAAAAACGTGATGAACCCCAGCAATCATGGTTCGTCATCCGGCATTCATGCTAAACATGCATTAACGGTATACGTTAAATGGGTGGGGAGGCTGACATGACGGCTCAACTCAAATTTGGAATCTCGATGCTTGCCGTAGCGCTGATGTCCACATCGGCGCCGATCGACATGGCTGAAGCCCAGGAACGACCGAGCACCGCGCGCGAACGCATCGCCAGCGTCCAGAGCCGCGATCTGCAGATCAACCGTGTACGCCCGGCCAATCTGGCTGTCGCAACCCTGGTCCAGCCCGCACCGGCGCGCCCGGACCGACCGCGGGTCATGCCCATCGACTGGGGCCAGGTGCGCGAGGACCTGCAGCGCCAGAATGCCCAGTTCTCGGATAATAATTTCGCGACGGCGGCCCGCTTGCCGCAAACCTTCCCGCGCCCCTCCAACAACGAGGCGGCAGAGATTGCGCGGACCCGCTTGCCGGTCCTGCTGCCGCCGAGCGCAACGCTGCGGCTCGCCAACGCGCCGCGCGTCTTCCTGTTCCCGCAGGAAGACTTCTATACCGCGTCGATCAATGCGCCCGGTATTCTGATCGAGGTCTTCGGCACCCGCCTCGCGCACACCGAAGCGCCGGACCCGGTTACCCTGCGCCGGCTGCGTGCACAGGGCCCGGACGGTTATCAGATCACACAAACCGAGTACGGCGTTGAGGTCAATTTCAACCGCTACGGTGCCGCCTATTCGATCACGATCGAGTGCGAATTCCCGCTTGCGGACGACCGCTGTTCCGAACTCGACTACGGTCGCCAGCTGGTCGAGAATATCGGCATTGTCGCCGGCTCACCCGGGGAAGGAGAATAATCATGTCTCGTTCCGTCGAAGTTTCACTGGCCGCAATTGTCGCTACCGCAGGGATTGCCGCCATGATCTGGTGGCCGCCGCTTGAGGACGGGGCCGTACCGGCCGATCCGCCAGTGGCTGAGGACCCGGCCCCGGCTGCCGACCCGGAGCCGGCTCCGGAGCCCGATCCGGAGCCTGCGCCCGAACCTGAACCCGAGCCTGAACCGGAACCAAGTGTCCCGGTCGACGCGGCTGGCGACGAATTCGCCTACATGCCGCCGGGAGATCTGGCGCCAGATTCCGGCACCGGCCAGACCACCCAGGTGAATTACGCCCCGGGCATGCGCTTCCCGATGGAAGCGGCCCAGGCCTACGCCAACAGCCAGGTTTACGGCTATGGCGGTTACCTTGGCCCGGCGGGTGGTCAGTGCAATGACAACAACTACGCCTATGCCTGGCGGGATAATTTCTGCGAGACGCGGGGTTATTCCACGCCGATGTGCCCGAGCGGTACCGGCCACCAGGGCCAGGATATCCGTCCGGCAACCTGCCAGGACGCGACCCACTGGGCCGTTGCTGCCGATGACGGCACGATCACGTCGATCGGATCCTATTCGGTTCGCCTGACCACGGATGATGGCGTGCGCTATACCTATCTCCACCTCGAGGCCAGCAGCCTGCAGGTCTCTCCCGGTGACCGGGTCACGCGCGGCGATCGCCTCGGCTTTGTGTCCAACGAGTTCAACGGGACGCCAACGACCATCCACCTGCATTTCGAGATCAAGATGGCCGTGGACACGGGCTCGGGAATCCAGAACACCAATGTTCCGCCCTATCTGGCCCTGGTCGACAGCTATGAGCGTCTGCTCGACGGTGTCGACTAGGCTTCCAGCAACGGCCCGCGCGCCATCGAGGTCGCGAAGAACATCCGCATCAGCCCGGGCGCGTCATCGGTGACCGTCCGGGCGAGATGTTCGCGGATCTTCTCGGGCACCTCTTCCGGCGGCACCAGCGGGTCAAGCGCCTCGACCTCGTCCGCGAAATATTCATCGTCAGCCGCCGGGTCACCGGACAGGTCACCGACCCGTTCCATGACGCAGGCCGAACAGGCCGGAGAGCTTCCGGCATCGCGCAGCGTGGCGACCGACAGCCCGTCCAGCATCTCTGCACGCTGGCGCGCGACGCCGTTGAAAATGGCAAACATCATGGTGCCGTGCTGTTCATCCCAGCCCACCGAAAAGAACTGGTGCCCGAGCAGCAGCGCCCAGCCACCATAGCGTTCGCCCTCGATTCCCGTGGTCCAGCCAATCAGCCCGTCGGGCCGGCGGCGGATCATGGTAATGTCCCTGAGATAGCGTCCCGGAAGGTCGCTCGAGGCGCGAATGGTTCGCCAGAAGCCTTCATAGGCCGAGCCTCTGACCTTGGCGCCCCGCAAGCCTTCCTCGAAAATCGCATCGGGTATCAGCCCGGCACCGGCGATCTCGGCCTTCGCCGTGTCGGAAATGCCAAGCTTCTCGCCGAAACCGGCCAGGTCGCGTTCCCAGTCCAGCAGGGTAAACCCGTCAATCTGGGTGGCGATGTAGCGGGTCAGGTTGGCCAGATTGTGCTCGGACGGGCTGACAGTGCCGGCCACCCAGCGTCCGACGAGGGATTTGTCGACATTGATCGCAGCGGCAAGCCCGGTTCGGCTCATCACGAGAGTCTTCAGGACCAGGGCGAGCTTGTCGGAAAAAGAATCCAATTTCATAGCGACTTAATACTGAGCGCTCGCGGATCGTGCAACTCTAATGCAACCAGATGCAACCGCAGTGCAACCCCCGTGTGCGTTGGCGTACGTCGTTGCACCTCCTCGCATTTCTCGACTTCGTTCAGAACCATGAACGTCAATAGCGCTGCTGAGGGACCGGCGCGCTCAAGGAGACCAGGGGACATGAAAAACAAACTCTACACGACGGCGGTCATTGCCATTCTGTTTGCCAGCGCCACCAGCTTGCCGGCCGAGGCCCAGCGTTCGGTCGATCGCTCCACGCCATTGCTGCATGATGTACTGACCGCGAACGCGGATCAGGATCCGGAACCGGCGAATGCCGCCGTGTTCGTGAAAATCGAAGGCGTTGACGGCGAATCCCAGAGCGCGGCGCCCGGCGTCGAACCCGATGAAATCGACGTTCTGAACACCGCCCGGGACGAAGGTCTCGAGCCGGACGAGATCGATGCCAGCAACACGGCGCGCAGTGAAACACGTCGTTCAATGCGCCGTCCGAACCGCTCGAAAATGGTGCAGGACCGGCGCGCGCGCCAGCGCCAGACACCCCGTTCTGTTGATGAGGGGCTGACCGTTGATGCGGACGGCGACGGCCATGCGGTCTCGCCCTCTGTCCTGATCCTGCCGGCGATGCCAAGCGCCAGCGAGACAGCTCCCGATGACGCCGACGAGGGCATCATGCCTCACATGTCGACGCTGGACGGGCTGGAGCCCGCTCATCCCGGCGATACCGCAGGCGAGCCCCTGCCGTCCGAGGAAGTGACGCTGGGATATACCGAGGTCGAATGGACCTATGCGCGAGAGCAGGAACGCCAGGCCCCCAATCGCCGGAAGCAGGCGCGCCCGGGTCGGCAGGTCACGCCGGACGTGGATAATGACGGCGATGGAGCACGCCCGTCCCGGCGCGCAGGTGGAGCCGGCAATGACACGTTTCATCTGAGCGGTGGAACCCTCACGGGTGCTGCTGCGGCTGCCGAAACCGGTGATGACGAGACAGGCATCGTTCCCCACTACCGCCGCTGGGATGGTGACATCTATTCCGCAGCAGCCACGAGCACCGAGGAGGTCGAGGGCGATGGCGAGCTGGAAGTCGACACGCCGTCCGAACTGACCATTGTTCGCGCTGCGGCCGAGGCCAGTGACGCGGATGCTCCGGCGCCAACCCGGGTGCGCCGCGGCATGCAGGAACTCAAGAACTAGATATCAAGGGCCCCTGACACCGGGCAGGCTCCCCCGCCTGCCCCATCCCTTGATCGAGCACGGGGCCCCAATACCGTTGCTCCCGGGACGGACCGCGCCCACGGTCCGTCCTTTTTGTTTTGCTCGCGCCTAGTGCGTCAGATGCAGAAGGATTTCGCGGCGGTGCGGCTGATCGCGATGTTCGAACAGGTACAGGCCCTGCCAGGTCCCCAGCCCCATCCGCCCGGCAATGATCGGGATGCCGATCGAGGTCTGGTTCAGGGCGGCCTTGATATGCGCGGGCATATCGTCCGGCCCTTCCATCGTGTGCCGCAGCCATCGCATCGAGGGGTCATTGCCCGGCGGCACAAGGCGGCGGAAGAATTCATCGAGATCACGCCGGACGTCCGGATCGGCATTTTCCTGAATCGTCAGAGAGCAGGATGTATGCCGAACGAACAGGGTCAGAAGTCCCTCGTCACAATGGGCATCGCGTACGAGCAGTTCGGCCTGATCCGTAAACTCGTACAGGCCCTGACCCCGGGTTTCGATAGCGATACGGCTGACGCTCATGATGTTTCCTGCACCCGAAACCAGTCGCGCTTCCGCAGCCAGACAAGCAGCGGGAAACCGACCAGCACAAAGGCATAGACCGCCGGAAACAGCCAGTCAGGAATCTGCTCCGCCGCTTTCGGCGGCAGCGGATAGGCGATCCGCCGTATGATAATCAACGGAATGACCAGCGCGTAGTAGACCGCAATCGGCCACCAGCCCAGCGCTCTCGCGATCGGGAAACACAACCATCGGATAATACGGAACATTCCGGCCCTCCCATCGCCATGGGGCGACATGCCGACGCCGAGGTCAAGCGCGGTTAGCGCTCCAGCTCGACATCCCAGTAGAGATAATCCATCCAGCTCTCATGCAGGAATTTGGGCGGGAACTTGCGGCCCTGCGCCTGGAGTTCGTGCATGTTGGGACGTTGCGGCGGTCGCGCCAGTGGCATGCC
>JAYZXG010000205.1:0-4279 GCA_036141435.1 Pseudomonadota bacterium
GTTTCACCTTTGCCGGTTTCCCGCCGCCCAAGGCCGCGGCCCGGGAGAGCTGGATGCAGGGCTTTGCCACGGCACCATCGACGCTGGTCTTCTATGAAGGCGCGTCACGGGTGCCCGATTGCCTGGCGATTGCGGCCAAGGTGTTCGGCGACCGCCCGGCTGCGGTTTGTCGGGAGCTGACCAAGCTGCATGAGGAAGCCCGCCGGGGCAGCCTGTCCGAGCTGGCAGCAGAGTTTGCCCGGACCGGTGCGCCCCGCGGCGAGGTCGTTATTGTGATTGGGCCACCCAGCGAGGATGGCTGGGATCAGGACCGGATCGACACGGCACTCGCAATCGCGCTCGCGGAGATGCGCATCAAGGATGCTTCGGCACTGGTCGCCGAGCAGTCCGGCTGGCCCAGACGGGATGTTTACGCGCGTGCGCTTGCCCTGAAGGAAGCCGGCCGGTGACCCGCCGGCGTCAACAGGCGGAGGCGTTCGGTCGATGGGCCGAATACCTTGCCGTGTTGATGCTGGTTCTTAAAGGATACCGGATCCATGCCCACCGCGCGCGCACGGCTGCGGGCGAGATCGATCTGGTGGCGCAGCGGGGCGAGGTGCTGGCCTTTGTCGAGGTCAAGGCCCGCTCCACCATCGCCCGGGCGCGCGAGGCGCTGAGCCTCCACCAGAGCCGCCGCCTGACCCGCGCGGCGGCGATCTGGCGCTCCGGGCGCCCCAGCCTGCATCCCCTGGCGATACGTTATGACCTGGTGCTCGTCGCGCCCTGGCGCTGGCCTGTACACGAACGCGCCGCCTGGCTGCCCGAAGAGGCGATCGCGCGGGATCTGCTGTGATCCGGCAGCGCTGGTGGCGGATGTTTCCATCCTATTAGGTGATGCTTGCGTATGGCTGGTGTATTGATGTGATTCGGGGCGCCCGAGATCGACAGGAGAGACCTCCCATGAGCCTTCGCCGAAGCCTGTTCAGCACGCTCATTCTGGCCACATCGCTGCTTGCGGCCTGTTCCACCATTCAACCCGAACGCTCGATCGGTCGGGAACTGGATGACGCCAATGCGTCCCTGTCCATCAAGTCCGCCATGTTGCGGTCCGAGGGATTTGCGCTGGAAGGCGTGGATGTCGAGGTGACCGAGGGTATCGCCCTGCTGACGGGCACGGTCCCGCGTGAGGATGACAAGCAGATGGCGGAATGCCTGACCTGGTCCTCCGTGGCCGTGCGCGCCGTGGCCAACGAGATCCGGGTCGGTGCAGCCGCCGGTTTCCGCGATCGCACGCGCGATGCCTGGATTACCCAGCGTGTCCGGGCCCGACTGCTTTCCGATCGCAATATCCGCAGTGTCAATTTCAATGTCGAGGCCTATGGCAACACGGTCTACCTGCTGGGCCTCGCGCGGTCCCAGGCCGAGCTCGAGCGCGCCAGCTCCCATGCCGCCCTGGTCGATGGCGTGACGGATGTGATCAGCTTTGTGCAGGTCGCGGGCGTGCCCACCAGCCTGCCGGCCCGCGGCGAGCGCCGGGCTGCGGCCTGTGCGGGAGAGCCCAATCCGGGTCTTGATCCGGACGCGATCGCTCCTAACTCCGAGCCGGAACTTCTCGGCGGACCGGAGAGTAATTGATGAGCCTGCGTGTAGCGGTCCAGATGGACCCGATCGAAGCGGTTGATGTCGATGCCGACACGACCTTCGCACTGATGGAAGAGGCGCAGGCCCGGGGCATGACGTTGTGGGTCTACCAGCCGGACCACCTGTCCTGGCGCGAAGGCAAGATCATCGCCCGGGCCCGGCCGGTCACGGTCAAACATGTCCAGGGCGAACATGCCGATCTGGGTGAGGAGGTCGAACTCGACCTGGCCGAGGATGTCGATGTCATCCTGATGCGTCAGGATCCGCCCTTCGACATGGCCTACCAGACGGCTGCACACATCCTTGAAGGCCTCAAGGGCAAGACGCTGGTCCTCAATGACCCGGCCTGGGTGCGCTCCAGCCCCGAAAAGATCATTCCTCTGGACTATCCCGAGCTGATCCCGCCGACCCTGATCAGTCGGGACGAGACGGCCATTCGTGCCTTCCGGGAAAAGTATGAGGACATCATCATCAAGCCGCTCTACGGCAATGGCGGTGCCGGTGTGTTCCGGCTCAAGCCCGGTGACGGCAATCTGGCCTCGCTGCTGGAAATGTTCTTTGCCCAGTCGCGCGAGCCCGTGGTGACGCAGGCCTTTCTTCCTGCCGTCTCGGCCGGGGACAAGCGCGTGCTGCTGATCGATGGCGAGCCGGTTGGTGCGATCAATCGCGTGCCCCAGAAGGGCGAAACCCGCTCGAACATGCATGTGGGCGGCGTTGCCGAGCAATCCGACCTGGATGAACACGATCTGCGTATCTGTGCAGCCATCGGTCCGATGCTGAAAGAGCGCGGCCTGGTACTCGTGGGCATTGATGTCATCGGCGGCAAGCTGACCGAGATCAACGTCACCTCGCCGACCGGCGTGCAGGAGCTCAAGCGCTTTTCCGGGATCGATACCTGCGCCCGCTTCTGGGATGTGGTCGCCCAAAAAGTGTCTCACTGATCCAAAACACGCTTGACGTGCAATGTCAGGTTGTGATGCACTCCCTCGGCTCGGCAGGGCTGGAGGAGCGGCATGGCGTCCAGAACCTTTACAGTCGCGTTCGAAGGGGCAGAGGCCCGGCTGGTGGATGTCCAGGTCCAGCTGGCCGGGGGCGCTCAGCCGGTCTTCTCTGTGGTCGGTCTCGGCGACAAGACCGTTGCCGAAAGTCGCGAGCGGGTGCGGGCCGCGTTTTCAGCGCTCGGCCTGTCCATGCCATCACGCCGCCTGATCGTGAACCTGGCCCCGGCGGACCGGCCCAAGGAAGGCTCGCATTTCGACCTGCCCATCGCCATCGCCATCCTGGCCGAACTGGGCGTTGTCCCCAAGGAGATGGCGGAAGAACATCTCGCCTTCGGAGAGCTCGGGGTCGATGCCAGTATCAATCCGACGCCCGGCGCCCTGCCTGCGGCCATGGCAGCGAGCAGCGCCGGTCGCGCCCTGATCTGTCCGGAGGCGAGTGGACCGGAAGCGGCCTGGGCGGGCGGTGATCTGGCCATTCTCGCCCCGGCGACGATCATCCAGCTGATCAATCACTTCAAGGGCACCCAATTGCTGGCGCGGCCGGTGCCGGGGGAATTGCTGGACGCGGCCGACCAGCCGGACCTGCGCCAGGTCAAGGGCCAGGAAAGCGCCAAACGCGCCCTCGAGATCGCCGCGGCCGGCGGACATAACCTGCTGATGGTTGGCCCGCCGGGGTCGGGCAAGTCGATGATGGCTGAGCGATTGCCCGGTCTCTTGCCGCCGCTCGCTGCAGACGAATTGCTCGACGTGTCCATGATCCATTCTGTTGCCGGGCTGATAGAGCGCGGCAGCCTGACCCGCCACCGCCCTTTCCGGTCGCCCCACCACTCGGCGTCCATGGCGGCGATGGTCGGTGGTGGGACAAAGGCCAGGCCGGGCGAAGCATCGCTCGCGCATCGCGGCGTGCTCTTCCTCGACGAATTGCCGGAATTCCATCCACAAGTGCTCGACAGTCTTCGCCAGCCCCTGGAAACCGGCTCCATCACGGTCGCGCGGGCCAATGCCCATGTGAACTACCCGGCACGCTTCCAGTTGATTGCGGCGATGAACCCGTGTCGCTGTGGTGGCGGTGGCCAGGACGGCGTCGCCTGCAAGCGCGGACCGCGCTGTGCGATCGACTACCAGGCCCGGATCTCCGGGCCCATGCTCGACCGCATCGACCTGCAGATCACCGTTCCGCCGGTTACCCCGGCGGACCTGGCCCTGCCTGCACCCAGGGAAGGCACGACGGAGGCCGCTGCGCGTGTGCTCGCCGCGCGCAGCGCCCAGCTGGAGCGCGGTTTTCTCAACGCTCAATTGCCCACCGACCGGCTGGACCATGTCGCCGAGCCCGACCGTGGCGGCCAGGACCTGCTGAACCAGGCGGCCGCCATGCAGGGGCTAACCGCGCGCAGCTATCACCGGGTGCTGCGCGTGGCGCGCACAGTGGCTGACCTGGACGGCTGCGAGGCCGTGCGCCGGGTTCATATCGCCGAGGCCCTGGCCTGTCGCCGGGCGCTGGCCAATGCGGCGACTGCAAAGTCCTGAATTCCTGTCCATGACGACGCTTCGTTAACCCGTGGCGGGTTAGGTCAGAAAGGTCATGACAAAACCGCCTTCCGACACGTCCGGACGGTCCCCGTTCTCTCGCCCGAAATCCGGTATGGAGACCGGGCTGA
>JAYZXG010000206.1:0-9860 GCA_036141435.1 Pseudomonadota bacterium
TTCCCTGGTCACGCCCCCTGCGCGAACATTTGCGCCGTCAGCCCTGGGGCGGAGAGATACTGACGATCGAGGAATGCACCCGCCCCGTCACCCGCAGCGCAGGCCTATTCTCCCGCGACCGGTCCCGGGACTGGGTGGATCAAGGCATGCCCCCCGATTTCGAAAGCTTCCGGGACACTCAACAACAAGGTCCAATCCAGCGGCTCTCCGAGGAGACCGATGCCGAACGCACCGAGAGGCTGAGGGCCGACTGGGCCTTCTTCGATTCAACCCGCTATGACCGCTTTCCCTTCAACCGTGACACCTGCCAGGTTGGCGCGCGATACCTGCGCTTGCTGACCCATCAGCTCTTCCCGATCTCCGAAGACGATATCGTCGACTTCACAGGCTATGTCAGTCAGATGCGCCTGACTGGAGACATGCAGATATCGCTGTCTGAGGTGATGACCTTGATGAGTGAGGTAAGTGGCGGCAACTAGTCCCGGCGCGCCATTGCCATCAGCACGGTTCGGCGCATGCGGATGATCAAGAGGACCAGGCCGGCAAACACGGTGAACATGGCCAGGGCCGCTGCGGAGATGATCAGCGGGTGATTGAAATTATCCCGCTCCTCATAGTCCATGATGTGCAGCATCCACAGGAAATCAAACAGGCGCCAGCGATCATTGCGGTGGGTGACCACTTGGCCCGTCGCCGGTGACACATAGGTCCGCGTGCCTTCCCCATCCTCGAAATTGACCTGCCAGACCGGGCCCGGCCGTCCATATTCGCGGGGCGGGTCGACGAGGAATTCCACCGACACGATCTCCGGCTCCGCGATGTGATCCGCCAGCGCGACACGACGTGCGGTTTCCTCGTCGATGGGTGACAGCAGCGTCCCGTTGCGGGCATCCACCATCAGGGTCGCACCCGCCAGGGGTTCGACATGATAGACGGGCTGACCCATCCAGCTGGACAGGGTGACGGTGTGGGCCTGTTCGGCACCGGATCCGGCCAAGGCCTCGGCGGGGCTGATCAGTTCCGCCATGTCCAGCACACTGACAGCCTGTGGCGCAACCAGGTGTTCGCCACGAACTTTCTCGATATCCAGCACAGCCATGCCGAAACCGCCAACGATCCAGAGAATGATCTGGATCCCGACAATCAATGCCAGCCATTTGTGGATGCGGACGGCCCAGCGCTGGATAGTCATCAGTGCTGGTGGTGCTCGTCGTGTTCGATCTCGGCAGCGATGACTTCCAGGCCGTTATCGCCATTGATCGCCGTGATGGTCAGGGCCGCTCCGGGTTCGAAGATCGAGATATCGACGTCATCCGCGATCCGAAATTCCATCACCATGGCCGGCATGCTCAGCTCCGCCATCGCTTCGTGGCGCAACAATGTCGTGCGATTTTCCACGTCCACCGTGCGGACATCGGCCGCCACGGTTGAGCTGCCCTCGACAGCGTGATGGCTATGCCCATGACCGTGATCATGGTCCGCAGGAATGGTGGTGCTCGCCAGGACGAGCGCAAGCGTTGAAACGATCATCTAACTACCCCTCTGAAATCCCGTCGCGTGCCAGCTCGGATGCCGAAGCCAGTCGCGCCTCCCCTTCCGGATTGGAATACCAGCCCGGATCTGCATCTCCGGTCAAGCCGGGCCTGACCTTGAGAATGGTGAACATGCCGCCCATCGTGATGTAATCCCGCGGTCCGCGGGCGCCGATCATGGGCAACGAATTTTCCGGAATGGGCATGTGGCCCATCTCCAGATGCGCGCCCATTTCGCCCATGCCGTCATGGCCCATCGTCATGTAGGTCGGCAGCAGCCCACCAACGGCGCGGTCAATGCGGCGCGCATCAACGCCGGTCATGTTGGGCAGGTCGTGGCCCATCTGGTTCATCACGTGGTGGGTCATGTGACAGTGCATGGCCCAGTCTCCCGGATTGTCCGCGACAAACTCCACCGTGCGGGTCGAGCCGGTCGCGACCAGAACGGTCGTGTCCGGGTGCCGGGCCGTTTCCGGAATGACCCCGCCATCGGTCTCGGTGATGGTGAAGGCATAACCGTGCAGGTGGATCGGGTGGTGATCCATGGCCGAGAGATTGCCAAATCGCAGTCGCACGCGCTCACCCTGTGCCGCCACGAGCGGCGATGTGCCGGGATAACATTTCGCGTTCATGGTCAGGATATTGAAATCCGCCATCGCATTGGGATCAGGCCGCGAAGCGCCGGCCGGCAATGACCATTCCGACAGCATGATGGCGTAGTCCCGGTCCGGCAACGGGCCTTCCGGGCGGCGAGGATGCACAACCATCATGCCCATCAGCCCCATCGCCATCTGGGTCATTTCGTCATGATGGGAGTGGTACATGAAGGTGCCGTGCTGGCGAAAGGTCCACTCGTAAATGAAGGTTTCGCCGGGGTGTATGGCACGCTGGTTCAGCCCGCCCACACCATCCATGCCCGACGGCAGGATTACGCCGTGCCAGTGCACGGTCGTGGAAGCCGGCAGACGATTGGTCACATAGATGCGGACCCTGTCGCCCTCAACCGCCTCGATCGTGGGGCCGTGGGTTCGGCCGTTATAGCCCCAGGTCGTCGCGCGCAGACCCGGAGCAAATTCATGCTCGACCTCCTCGGCGACCAGGTGGAAGACCTTCACGCCATTGACGACGCGATGCGGCAGCGTGGCACCGTCCGGTGTCACCACCGGTCGGTAGTCCTGGCCAGGGCGACCCGGGGCATAGTCGCCAGCGGGGTCGACCGTTACGGAATGGGCGGTGCGGGGCGCGGGCTGGGCGGCGGCGCGACCACCGCTCAATCCTGCTGCAGCCAGGCCGGCACTGCCGACCAGAAGGGCGTCTCGTCTGGATATGGGCATCAGTGATCTCCCGCATCAGCTGACGGGCCTGCAGCGACAGGCATGATGGACACGGCACCCGGAGAACCGCCGGCGGCAAGCTGGCGAACAGCGATATCGGCCTGATGCGCCGCAGCGTGTGCGTCGATCCAGGCCAGACCGGCCCGCGTTCGGGTCTCGAATGCGTTCAACAGTTCGAACACACCCAGCTGCATGGCGTTGTATTGCAGCAGCGTCTGTTCCAGCAGGGCCTCGCTGGCGGGCAGGAGGTCGTCATCGACCCGTGTGGCCTGCTCCACCGCCAGAGCGTGGACGGAGCGTGCATTTGCCAGAGCCGCCACGATATCTGCTGTCAGCGCGGCATGACGCTCGAGGGCCTGTTCGGCACGCAATCGGGCCGCGGCGCGCCTGTGCTGGCCCTGATCGAAAAGCGGCAGCGAGATTTCCGCCATCCAGCCACGCGCCCACTCCCGGTCTTCCCGTTCGGCGGCAAGGCCGATCTCTGCATGGTCCAGCAGGCTGGCCCAGTTTTCCAGTCCGGCTTCCCGCGAGGCGGCTTCCACCTGCGCGCGCGATCGCGCCAGCGGCAGGCTGGCATCGAGGACTTCATCCTCGCCCGGCAGAACGGCCGGGACCAGAGCAGGAAGCGCCCCCGGCAAGTCGTCCAGCCGTACGCCTTGCCCTGTCAGGCGCTCCAGCGCGAAACGGGCTGCTTCGGCCTGCAGCTGGGCCGTCGCATATTCAAGCTGGACATTGATCAGCATGTTGCGCTCGCGGACACGGGCGATCGCGGGCCGGTTTCCCGCCGCATCGAGCTCCTCGGCGATCGTCATTGCCGCTTCGGCCGCTTCAAGAATGCGCGCGTAAAGGTCCAGGCGCTGCCGGGCAGCGACCGCTTCGACCCAGGCGCGCTCCACATCAGCGGTGAAATCAACGAGCCGCAAAAGGGCTTCGCTGCGCTCGGCCTCATAGGCCGCGCGCGCTGCACGTGCCCGCCACGGCGTTGCTGCAACTCCCAGCACGGAGGCGCGGAGATCAACGTCGAAAACCCGGCCATGATCGCCCCCGGGCAGGCTGACAACTTCAAAAATCGGGTTGCCTGGCCGTGAAAGTGCGTTCAGCTCGGCCGCAGACACGCCCGCCTGCAAGAGATCCGCACGCACAGAGCGGTTATGGACCAGGGCCAGGTCCACGGCGGCTGGCGCGGTGTCGAGCGAACCGGAGCCATTGAGCGCGAGCTGGGTCCGCTGAGCGGCCTCGTCCATCACATCCGACGCGACCTGATCAGGGTCGAGCGTGGCACATCCGCCTAGGAGCACGGCGGCCATTGTGAATGCCGCTAGAGGTTTGTTGTACAACATGACCTTGCCCTATCATACCCCCGGGGGGTATACAAGAAACATGGCCATCACAACGTCACCCCCAACAGGGTCCCGCGAAAAGTCCCTGGCCCGCCTCAAGCGGATAGAAGGACAGGTGCGCGGCGTGGCCCGCATGCTCGAGGAAGACCGCTATTGCATTGATGTTCTGACCCAGCTCTCGGCGGTCAAATCGGCATTGGGCGCCGTTGAGCGGGAAATTCTCAAGGACCATTCCCGGCACTGCGTGGCGCACGCCATCGACAGCGGAAATGCGGCCGATCAGCACGAGAAGATGAACGAGCTGATCGAGCTGCTCGCCAAACACTATCGCCTCTAGGCGTGACACCGGGCCCCGCGCGCCTAGTTTATCGCCATGCGCGTTTTTTACTCCGACACCTTCAACCTGCCCCTGCCGGACCGGCACCGCTTTCCCAACACCAAGTATGCGATGTTGCGGGAGACGCTGATCCGCGATGCGGTGGTGTCCGAGGACATGCTCGAACTGTCACCGCTGGTCGAGCGTGTGGATGTGCTGCGCGCTCATGACATGGCCTATGTCGACGCCTTCGAGCGCGGGGCGCTGGACGAGAAGGCCATTCGCCGCATCGGCTTTCCCTGGTCAGAGCAATTGGTCACCCGTACGCAGGCCACCGCGGGCGGTGCCGTGGCGGCTGCCCGTGCGGCCCTGGACGACGGCATCGCCGGACAATTGGCAGGCGGGACACATCACGCGCACCGCGATTTCGGGTCGGGCTATTGCATCTATAACGACTTCGCCATCGCCGCCCTGAACCTGGTCGAGACAGGCGCAGCCGCACGTGTGGCGATCATCGATCTCGATGTCCACCAGGGTGACGGCAATGCCGCCATCCTGGCCGGACACGACCGCACATTTGTCTTTTCGATGCATGGCGAAAAGAACTTCCCCTTCCGCAAGCATGACAGCGATCTGGATGTCCCGCTGGCGGACGGGCTGGAAGATGCGGCCTTCCTGGCGACGCTTGAGGCGCATTTGCCAGCGGTGTTCGCCTTTGCGCCGGACATTGTGCTCTATCAAACCGGGGTGGATGGTCTCGCCGAGGACAAGCTCGGCCGCCTTGCCCTCACCCATGACGGGCTGAAACAGCGCGATCGCATGGTCCTGTCCGCCTGCCAGGCGCGGGGGATCCCCGTGTCCATGGGGATTGGTGGCGGGTATGCGGACCCGATCGAGGCCTCTGTTGAGGCCTATGCCAACACCTACCGCGTCGCGGCAGAGCTCTACGGTTTCTAGCGCTTGGTCGCCGTGACGACCGCATCGGCCAACGCCCGGCCGCTGAGAAACGCGGCCTCGACCCGCGCCGCCAGGCACCAATCCCCGGCGAGACCAAGCTGGAGCGCGTCATCCCACAAACAGGCCTGGCCCAGCGGACGCTCGACCTTGGCATAACGCCAGCGATGTACGTCCGCATGCACCGGCTCGGGCACGGTCACCCCGGCGGCGGCACCAAATTGCTCCAGCAGGAGCGGCAGAACCGCCTCGGGCGGCGCCTCCAGATATCGGCGTGACCAGTCGGCACTGGCCTGTACCACCCAGCGCTCGGTGTCACCTTCACGCTCCGGTCGCGACGTTTCCCGTGCTGCCCAGGCGACATCCCCGGCGCGCTGGATCACAGGCAGCGGGGCTGGCAAAGCCTGGTCGAAGACGAACATGCCCGTCCAGCATGGCGCGATCTCCACGCTCTCAAGACCGGAAAACGCCGCGGCGTGCCCGGCAAGGAGGTCCAGGGCCTGCACCACGGGCACAGCCAACAGGACAGTGTCAAACGTCTGCTCCCCGCCCGTCTCCAGTGACAAAACCCAGCCCGAGCCCTCCCGGCGCATCTGCGTGACCCGCTGCCCGGTGCGAACATCAAGGCCGTCGAGCATCGGCTTGACCAGCCCGCTCATGCCCGGCGTTCCAGTCCACCAGGTTTCGTCCCCGCTGACGGGGTTGGCCCAGTGCGCCGCGCGCCCGAGCCCGGCCGCGTGATCCAGATAGGCCGCGAAGCCGGCATCCCGCGCTGTCACGAACTGGGCCCCGTGGTCAAAGCCACCATGCGCGCTGCGGCGTGTCGCCAGGCGACCGCCGGTGCCACGGCTCTTCTCGAATACGACCGGGTTCAAACCGGCTTTGCGGAGTTGGGACGCACAGCTCAATCCGGCCATGCCTGCACCAATGATCGCAAGCGTCATCTCTGCCTCATTGTTTCTGCGGCTAAATCTAGCGCGGGTGCTAGCGGAAGAAACCCAGGATCATGCGGGGCGCTTCATTGGCAATGCTCAGCGCCTGTACGCCCAGCTGCTGGCGCACCATCATGGCGTTCAGCTTGGCGCTCTCCTCACCCAGATCGGCATCGACCAGGTGGCCAATACTTGCCTCGGTCACATCCGACTGCTTTTGCAGCAGGACTTTCTGGACTTCCAGCGTGCGCAGGGAGGTGCCCAGCCGGGAAACCGCCGCATTCACATCCGACATGGAGCTGTCGAATGTGTTGATCATGGCCTGGTCGGGCTGGGTCAGGATGTGGGTGGTGTCGGGATAGGGCAACGTGCCGGCCAGCGCGACATCCACAATGCCACCACCATCGGTCATGTCTTCGGCAGCGATTGTCATCGTGTCGCCCGGCTGGGGCCCGGTGACCACGCTGAGATCATTCGCTCCCGCTTCCAGCAGGTTGATCCCATTGAACGAGGCCGCCTCGACCAGACGGGTCATCTCATTACCCAGCGCCACGTATTCACCCATGAGATTGCGCCAGGTGGTTTCATCCAGACTCGTATCGGTCGCCGCGAGCAGCTTGCTCTTCATCTCGATCATGATGTCGGAAATGCCGTTCGCGGCAGCCAGAGCGACTTCGACAACACCGGAGGCCGCATCGATGGAACGCATGGCAGTGACACGCCCGCCATTGGACGCACGCATGCCCTGGGCCATCGCCCAGATCGTGCCATTATCCTTGGCACTGCCGACCTTCAGCCCCGTTGCAATACGCGTCTGGACCTCGAGCGTGTCTCGGGTCAGACGATCGATATGCTGCAACGCTGCATTCGTGCCGGCCATGGAATGAACCGAAAAGCCCATCCAGCCTACTCTCGCCACCTACGGTATCTGCCGGTTTTCCGGTCAGATGTCTGGCCCCGCTTATACGGGTGCCAGCTTTCAGTATGCCGAAACAGGGTTAGCAGAAGGTTGATGCAATTGATGGTTCTTGCCCCTCGCAATCGGCGGCGAAACCGCTAGTTTGCCAGTATGAGCAAGCCGCCCGTAGATCCCGACGCTTTCAAACGTGCCCTCTCGATTACCACCCGCGCCATCGCGGGTGACAAGGACGTCGATGTGCGTTTTGGCGGCGATGTTGCCGGGCTGAGCGGGGGCCGTATCGTCCTGCCCAATCCGGGCACCGAGCCCTCGCCGCGGGCCGCGGCCGCGGTCCGCGGACGTGCCGATGCGCTGGCCCTGCGCCTGGCGCACCACAACGAGAGCGAACACGTCAAATCCCTGCCACCGGGTGCAACGGCACGCGCGATCTTCCATGCGGCAGAGCAGGCCCGTGTCGAGGCGATTGGCGCACGTGAACTGGCAGGGGTCGCCGAAAACCTGGACGCCTCTCTGGTACAGCGTTGCAAGCAAAAGGGTTGGCAGCGGGTCGAGGATCGCCAGGGCGCGCCGATGGAAGAAGCCATCGCCATGCTGATCCGCGAGCGCATCTCCGGTCGCCCCGCCCCGATCGAGGCCCTCGGCCTGATGACCACCTGGCGGGATCAGCTGGAAAACCTGGCCGGCCTGTCGCTCGACGCCCTTGCCGGCAATGCGGATAACCAGGCGGCCTTTGCCGAAGCCCTGCGCACCGTGATCCAGGATCTCGACCTTGCCGACGAGCTGGGTGGCGATCCGGAAGAGAGCGAAAATCCTGACGACGAGGACGAAGGCGTCGATCGCGAGCAGCGCACAGGCGAGGACGAACAGCCCGATGGCGATGATGGCGGCGATCCTGATACGCCGGATGCCTCTGGCACGGCGGCTGACGAGGACGAGATCACGGCCGATACCGATGATCTCGACACCCGTGTCGAAGCCATGGATGACGACGGCGCGGCCCAGACCATGATGCGCCCGAACTGGCGCCCGTCCGATGACATGAATGCCAAGGCCTACAAGGTCTTCACACGCGAGTTTGACGAGGTCGTCCATGCGACGGACATGTGCGAGACGGAAGAGCTGGAACGCCTGCGCCGTTATCTCGACAACACGCTGAAAGGGCTCGACCAGGTCGTTGGCCGCCTCGCCAACCGGCTGCAACGCCGGTTGATGGCCCAGCAGGAGCGCGCCTGGAAGTTTGATCTCGAGGAAGGTGTTCTCGACGGCTCACGCCTGGCTCGGGTCATCGCCGACCCGACCCTGCCACTCTCCTACAAGCAGGAAAGCGACACCGAGTTCCGCGACACCATCGTGACCCTGCTGATCGACAATTCCGGCTCCATGCGCGGTCGACCGATTACCGTCGCGGCCGCTTGCGCCGATATCCTGGCACGCACGCTGGAGCGCTGTAACGTCAAGACCGAGATCCTCGGCTTCACCACCAAGGCCTGGAAGGGCGGACAGTCCAAGGAGAAATGGCTCAAGGAGGGCAAGCCCCAGCATCCGGGGCGTCTCAATGATCTGCGCCATATCATCTACAAGGCTGCCGATACGCCCTGGCGACGGGCGCGGGTCAATCTCGGCCTGATGATGCGCGAAGGCCTGCTCAAGGAAAACATCGATGGCGAGGCCCTGATGTGGGCCTGGAAACGCCTGGCCACCCGCCCGGAGCAACGCCGCATCATGATGGTGATCTCGGACGGTGCCCCGGTCGACGACGGCACCCAGTCCGCCAATTCCGCCGGCTATCTGGAAAAACACCTGCGCGAGACCATCGCCATGATCGAGAAACGCTCCGAGGTGGAATTGCTGGCGATCGGCATCGGCCACGATGTGACCCGCTGGTATCGCCGCGCCGTCACCATCAATGATGTCGACCAGCTCGGCGGCGCCATCACCGACCAGCTGGCCGCCCTGTTCGACGAGGATGGCGGGGGCCCGACCTCAGCCCCCGGCGGCTCGGCGCCGGCGATGAAACGGATCGATTTCACCTCGATCGCCGGGCGCGTCTAGGCCAGAATCGCCTGCCACAGCAAAATCCCGCCAATCGGAAAGAAGAACGCCCAGGACAGGTGTTTGCCGCGCGACAGGATGAGGGCCATCACGCCGCAGAAGAGGAATGTCCCGCCAAAGACCCCCAGCGTCAGCTGACGGAATTCAGCCACAGCCAGCTGGTCCAGCACCAGGATGGCGGCCAGGGCAAACCACATCACCGTCAGCAAGTGCCAGCCCGCCTTCAGTGTCACCCGGCTCATCGTGCGACTGCCCAGTATGGCTGGCAGGTCGTCCCGCGCCACGATCGGCGCGATCAGGCGCTTGCCCCCGATCAGGGAATGGAACAGGCCAACAAGCACAAGCAGGACTGCGGCGATCAAACTGAGCATGAAAACCTCCAACCGGGATCTCTGCGGATCCTATCGGAGATTTCCATACAGGGACGGATGGGCGTTATGTCTGCGGTGTGTCGTCGCGGTGCGCGCGAACGCCGCCCTAG
>JAYZXG010000207.1:0-6041 GCA_036141435.1 Pseudomonadota bacterium
TTTGACCTGGCCGAGCGCTTCCAGGCGCCGGTCTTCTTCATGACCGACCTCGATATCGGCATGAATGACTGGATGGTCGAGGAGCTGGACTGGGATGACAGCTATGTCCCGGATCGTGGCAAGGTGCTGAGCGCCGAGGACCTCGAGGCGATGGACAAATTCTACCGCTACGAGGATCGCGACGGCGACCATATTCCCTATCGCACCATTCCGGGCGTGCACCCCAAGGGCGCCTATTTCACCCGGGGATCCGGCCATAACTGGAAGGGCGGCTATACCGAGGACAGCGATGAGTACAAGGAAGTGCTCGATCGACTGACCCGCAAGTGGGAGAGCGCGGCTGACGCCGTGCCGGGCCCGGTGATCGTGGAATGTGGCAAGCCGACCCGCCGGGCCATCATCTCGATCGGTGGCTGTGACGGTGCCGTGCGCGAGGCGCTGGACCGGTTCAATGCGGCCGACCTGCCCTTGAATTACCTGCGCGTCCGGGGTTTCCCGTTCAATTCCGAGATCGAGGCCTTCATGGATGCCCATGACGAGATCTTTGTCGTCGAACAGAACCGCGACGCCCAGCTGCGCACGCTGTTGATCAACGAAACAGCCGTCGACAAGACCAAGCTCGTTCCGATCCTCGATTACGCGGGCATGCCGGCCAATCCGGAATTCATCTACGACGCCATCACGGCGCATTGCGAGACGGAGGAGGCGTAGTCATGACCTCGATGCCGAAACCGAAAATCTCCAAACACCTGCCCACCAACAAGCTGGGGCTGACCATCCGCAATTATGAGGGCGTGATGTCGACCCTCTGTGCGGGCTGTGGCCACGACTCCGTGACCGCTGCGCTGGTCCAGGCCTTCTGGGAGCTCGACCTTGCTCCGGAAAGTGCGGCCAAAGTCTCCGGCATTGGCTGTTCGTCCAAGACCACGGCCTATTTCATGGGCCAGTCGCACGGCATCAATACGGTGCACGGGCGCATGCCGTCCGTAGCGACCGGCGCCAATGCCGTGAACGGTGATCTGCACTATATCGGCATCTCCGGTGATGGTGACTCGCTGTCAATCGGGTTTGGCCAGTTTGCCCACGCCATCCGCCGCAATCTCAACATGCTCTACATGATCGAAAACAACGGCGTTTACGGTCTGACCAAAGGCCAGTTCTCGGCGTCCGCGGATATCGGCACCAAGTCCAAGAAGGGGATCGCCAACGAGCAGACCCCGATCGATCCGTGCATCCAGGCCCTGACCCTGGGCGCAGGCTTCGTGGCCCGCGGCTTTTCCGGCGACAAGACCCAGCTGGTCCCGCTGATCAAGGCCGGCCTGATGCACAAGGGTTTTGCCCTGATCGATGTGATTTCGCCGTGCGTGACCTTCAATGACCATGCCGGTTCGACCAAGAGCTATGCCCATACCTACAAGTATTACCATCCGCTGGTGCACACGGATTTTGTCGCCCAGGCTGACGAGATCACCGGTGCGCCGGACGCAGATGGGCTGCTGAGCGTGACCCTGCACGATGGGGGTGTCCTGCGCCTGCGCCAGACCGAAAGCGATTACGATCCGCGTGACCGCGCCCAGGCCATCGAGACGCTGATGACGCCTTCCGATGCCGGCGAGATCCGGACAGGTCTCCTGTATCTCAACGAGGATATGGGGGACATGCATGCGGCGAACAGCCTGCCGGCGACGCCGCTCAACGCGATCTCCCAGGATGTGCTGTGTCCGGGCAGCGCGGCACTGGCCAAGCTGCAGGCGCGCTACCGCTAGTCGGGCGTGTAGCTGGTGATGATGAGGCCGCCATCGTGCTCGCCACGATGAGCCTCGTAATCGGCTTCACTGATTTGTGTCAGCGTCGCATAGACGTACCAGGAACCGATTCCGTCTCGCATGGGGGAATAGACCACCTGCCAGAATTGCTGCGGGTTGCCGGCGTCTTTCCAGCTGCCGACTGCGCTTTCGATTCGGCCGCTCGAGAAGCCGCGATCAATCAGCGCGACGACATGCTGGTGGATTGCTTCTCCCGCGCGTACGTCGGCAAGTGCGCGCACATCCCCGATACGCCCGCGCATCGATTCGCTCATGGTCTCGATTGGCAGCGTGTCCTTGTCCGTATCCAGCAGGAAACAGTGATAGGGGCTGTGTTCAATCGACGCGACAAAGTCGTCGAACGTGCTGCGAATAGCGGGGTCCTTGCGCAGTTTCTCCAGCGCCGCAATGATTTCGGGAGTTGGGTCGGCAAGCCCCCCTTCGATACGAGAGACCGTGGTCTGGCTGGTGCCAACCATCTGCGCGAAAGCACCCTGTTTCAGGCGCAATCTTTGTCTAAGCGACCGTACGGTCCGGGCCCAATCCATTATTCGACTTCAAACGCTCGTTTCTAAAAGGAATGAAGTCTTACGACCGTACAAAAAATCCGGGCACTCATAGAATATGAATACCCAGATTATTTCATTGACTTGAATCCCAAGTTCGGAATTCGCCTCAGAAGAGACCGACGACCTGGCCGTTTTCGTCCAGCCCGATCTGCTCGGCTGCCGGCTGTCGCGGCAGGCCCGGCATGGTCATGATGGTCCCGCAGATGACCACGACAAAGCCGGCGCCCGCGGACAAGCGGACCTCCCGGACAGGTACCGAGTGATTGCTGGGTGCGCCGCGCAGATTGGGGTCGGTGGAAAAGCTGTACTGCGTCTTGGCCATACAGACAGGCAGATGGCCGAAACCGGCCTCTTCCCATTCGCGGAGCTGATCGCGGATCTTCTTGTCGGCCAGGACTTCGTCGGCGCGATAAATTGTCTTCGCCACCCGCTCGATCTTTTCGAACAGGCTCAGCTCATCGCCATAGATCGGAGCGAACTGAGCGACCCCGCCGTCGATGATCTCGACCACACGCTTGGCCAGGTCCTCCGTTCCGGCCGAGCCATCAGCCCAGTGCCGGCAAAGGATGGCTTCACTGCCCATTGCGGCTGCGTATTCCTCCACCAGGGCAACTTCAGCCTCGGTATCCGATGAGAAATGATTGATCGCGACGACGGCAGGTACGCCGTATTTGCGGACGTTCTCGATATGGCGGCCAAGATTGGCGCAGCCCTTCTTCAGCGCATCGAGATTTTCCGCATTGAGATCGGCCTTGGCCACGCCGCCATTGGATTTGAGCGCCCGGATGGTGGCGACGATGACAACGGCCCTGGGTGACAAGCCGGCCTTGCGACACTTGATGTCGAAGAATTTCTCCGCGCCGAGATCGGCACCAAAGCCAGCTTCGGTGACAACATAGTCGGCGAGTTTCAACGCGGTCTTGGTTGCGATGACCGAATTGCAGCCGTGGGCAATGTTGGCGAACGGGCCGCCATGGATAAAGGCGGGATTGTTTTCGAGCGTCTGCACCAGATTGGGCTGCATGGCGGTTTTCAAAAGCACGGTCATGGCGCCGTCTGCCTTGATGTCACGGCAGGTCACCGCGCTCTTGTCGCGCCGATAGCCGATGATGATATTGCCGAGGCGTCTCTGCAGGTCTTCCAGGTCCTCGGACAGGCAGAGAATGGCCATGATTTCCGAGGCGACGGTGATATCGAAGCCAGACTGGCCGGGGAAACCATTGGCGACGCCACCCAGCGAGCCGACAATCTCGCGCAAGGCGCGGTCATTCATGTCGAGGACCCGGCGCCAGACGACCCGGCGCTGATCGATCTCGAGGCTGTTACCCCAGTAGATATGGTTATCGATCATTGCCGACAGCAGGTTGTGGGCAGACGTGATGGCATGGAAATCGCCGGTAAAATGGAGATTGATGTCCTCCATCGGCACGACCTGGGCATGGCCTCCACCGGCCGCGCCGCCCTTCATGCCGAAACACGGCCCCAGAGAGGGTTCGCGGATACAGATGGTGGCGCGCTTGCCAATGCGGTTGAGCGCATCGCCCAGGCCCACTGTCGTTGTTGTCTTGCCTTCTCCAGCGGGCGTCGGGTTGACCGCTGTTACCAGGATGAGATTGCCGTCCTCATGCCCGTCGAGGGACTTGATATAGTCCGCCGTAAGCTTGGCCTTGTCATCTCCGTACCGGGCCAGGGCCGTTGATGGAATGCCGAGTTTCTCGGCGACGTCCGTGATCGGCAGCATGTTGGCCGCGCGGGCAATATCGATATCGCTGTTCAAGGTCTCTTTCCCCCGTGAGATGATGGGTCAGGCCAGCCGGTCCGCAGCCTTGCGGACGACGGGCAGCAAACTGTCCGGGTGCTCGGCGAGAACCGCCTGCAACTGCGCTCGCATCCGAGGCTCCCAGAAACTCCGGATGTGTTGTTCGACCCCATCGATGGCTTCGGCCTCGGAATAGGGTTCGAAAAAGGCCGCGATCTGGTTGGCCATGGCGATCAGGCGCTGACGATCCATGAGCGTCACTCTCCCAGCCGGACGACATGCCCGCCGGGGCCACGCGTCAGAATTTCAAGATTGATGAGCCTCGCCAGGTCCAGCGCCAGGGATGTCGGCGCTGACAGCGTGGCCAGCGCTGCGGCCCGGGTGACCGCACATTTGTAGACCAGTTCGAAACTGCAGCGGCTGGACATCAGCACGAAGCCTTCGGCCTGCAGCTTGCCCGCGGTGGCGAGCAGACCGATGAGCTTGTCCAGTGCGTTATGTCGCCCGACATCCTCGCGCACGAACTCGATTTCGCCGGCCGGGGTGCACCAGGCCGCCGCGTGGACGCTGTGGGTTCGCTGGTTCAGGGGTTGATGCTGACCCAGGGCCGCGAAGGCCGCTTCCACGGCATCATCGACAATTCGGTGTGCCGCGTTGCGGGCGGTCCTGGGCGGGTGCAGTTCCGCCAGGCTTTCGATGCCACACAGCCCGCAGCCGCTGTGACCGTCCAGGCTGCGCCGTTTCAGGCGGTCCGACACGATCCGGTCATCTGCGATCTGGATGTCCACCGTCGAGCCCTCCGGAAAGGTCGCGATGTTGATCGCGTCCGGTTGGGTGCCGGGACGAAGCACGCCTTCTGACAGCGCGAGGCCATAGGCAAGGTCTTCCAGGTCGCTGGGGCTGGCCATCATGACCGTCCAGGCCCGGCCGTTGAATCCGATCTCGACCGGGTGTTCCGTAGCGATGGACCATTGCATGCCCTGCGTGTCTGCAGAGGCGATGGCGACATCGAGCGAGGCCTGCGGCAGTTTCAATCCGGTCACTCCGCAGCAGGAACGATATCGATCCGGGCCCGGCGACGGCCGCGTTCGGCCTGCCAGTCGGATGGCATGTTGGACGGCGCAACCTGGACCGCCGTAACCTTGTATTCGGGGCAATTGGTCGCCCAGTCCGACAATTCGGTGGTGACGACATTGGCCCCGGATTCCGGATGGTGGAAGGTCGTATAGACCACCCCCGGCGGCAGCCGCTCCGACAAGACGGCGCGAACTGTGATGGCGCCCTTGCGGCTGGACAGCGAGACCATATCGCCGTGCGCAAGCCCGCGCGCATCAGCGTCAGACGGGTGAATCTCGAGCACATCCTCGTCATGCCATCTGGAATTCTCGGTCCGGCGGGTCTGGGCGCCGACATTGTACTGGCTGAGGATTCGGCCAGTCGTCAGCAAGAGCGGGAAGGCGCGGGAGGTGCGTTCCTCCGTCGGGATGAACTGGGTCAGCATGAACTGGCCCTTGCCGCGCACAAAACCGTCGACGTGCATGGTGGGCGTGCCTTCCGGCGCGGCATCATTGCACGGCCATTGTACCGAACCCTGGCGGTCGAGGCGGTCAAAGCTCACGCCGGCGAACGTGGGTGTCAGGGCGGCGATCTCGTCCATGATCTCCGATGCCGCTGCATAGCGCATGGGATAACCCAGGGCTTCGGCCAGCCGGCAGACGGTCTCCCACTCCGACAGGCCCTGTTTTTCCGCAAAGGCCGGGCGGACGCGATTGATGCGTCGTTCGGCGTTGATGAAGGTCCCGTCCTTTTCAAGGAAAGAGGTGCCCGGCAGGAAGACATGGGCAAAGGCGGCCGTTTCGTTGAGGAACAGGTCCTGCACCACGACACAATCCATCGACCTCAGTGCCG
>JAYZXG010000208.1:0-6974 GCA_036141435.1 Pseudomonadota bacterium
TCTTCAGACGGAGCGTCTACAGCCGCTTCATCAGCCTGTGCCGTATCCGCCTCGGCGGTTTCGTCAGACTTCTTGCGGCGGGTGCGGCGCTTGCGCTTGGGTTTCGCGTCCTCATCAGCGGGCGCTTCTGCCTCTGCCGGAGCGGCCTCGGCATCGCTGTCCGGCTCGGTTACGGCCGCTTCGGCCTCGCCATCAGCCGCCTCATTTGCATCGGCTTCCGTCTCGGAACCCGCGTTCTCGCCCCGACGACGCCCGCGGCCACCGCGGCGTCCACGACGACGGCGACGCTTGGGCTTGTCATCGTCTTCGCCCTCAGCTTCAGGCGCTTCGGATTCGTCCTCGTCAGCGGTCTCGCTGGCGTCCGAGCTCGATCCTTCCTCACCGCGACCACCGCGGCGACGACGGCGACGGCGACGGCGGCGGCCACCGCCTTCGCGCTCTTCCTCTTCCTCGGCTTCCGGCTCCTCGGCGTCGATCTCGTCGATCGATTCGACCGAGAGCGGTGCCATTTCAATCTTCAGCTCCTGACCCGGTTCACGCGTGTCCAGGAGGTCAATGTTGAAGGTTGGCGCGGTCAGGTGATCATTGGCAGCCACCATGATCCGCATCTCGAAACGTTCCTCGATCGAGAGCAGGTGGTCACGCTTTTCGTTGAGCAGATAGAGCGCAATGGCCGTCGGCACGCTGATACGGATGGCCTTGGCGCGGCCGCGCGTGCCTTCCTGTTCCAGGCCGCGCAGAGCAACCAGGGCGCTGGACTCGTTGGACCGCAGGTGTCCGCTGCCGCCACACGTCGGGCATTCCGTCGTGGAGCCTTCGATCAGACTGGTGCGGCGCCGCTGGCGCGAGATTTCCATCAGGCCGAACTGCGAGATGCGACCCATCTGCAGACGGGCGCGGTCACGCTTGAGCACGTCTTTCATGCGCTTTTCGACCGCACGATTATTCTTCGACTCATCCATGTCGATGAAGTCGATGACGATCAGCCCGGCGAGATCTCGCAGCCGCATCTGGCGTGCAGCTTCCGTCGCGGCTTCCAGATTGGTCTTCAGGGCCGTCGCCTCGATATTGCGCTCACGCGTGGCGCGACCCGAGTTGACGTCGATTGAAACCAGGGCCTCTGTCGGGTTGATGACCAGGTAACCACCGGATTTGAGCGGCGCGATCGGCGAATAGATCGCCTCCAGCTGGTTCTCGACCTGGTGACGCAGGAAGAGCGGCACCGGTTCCTTGTAGTGCTGGACCTTCTTGGCATGGCTCGGCATGAGCATGCGCATGAAGCCCTTGGCTTCCTTGTAGGCCGCTTCGCCCTCGACCAGGACCGAATCGATTTCCTTGTCGTACAGGTCGCGGATGGCGCGTTTGACCAGATTGCCTTCCTCATAGATGAGGGAGGGGGCAACCGCTTTCAGAGTCGCTTCCCGGATATTGCTCCACAGGCGCATCAGATAGTCGGCGTCGCGGCGGATCTCGACTTTCGTCCGCTTGGCCCCTGCCGTGCGGATGATCAGGCCGACGCCCTTGGGCAGTTCCAGCTCGCTGACGACAGACTTCAGGCGCTTGCGGTCTGCCGCGTTGGAGATCTTGCGGGAAATACCACCGCCACGCGGGGTGTTCGGCATCAGCACGCAATAGCGGCCGGCCAGGGAGAGGTAGGTGGTCAGGGCCGCGCCCTTGTTGCCACGTTCTTCCTTGGCGACCTGGACCAGCAGGACCTGGCGGCGCTTGATCACTTCCTGGATCTTGTAGCGACGATACAGCTGGCGACGCATGCGCGCGGCTTTCTGCTCGTCGATATCGTCCTCGACATCATCGCTGTCGGTTTCGATTGTCTCTGCAGTTGTGTCGTCGCCGTCCTCGTCGGTGTCGGCATCGACGCTGGCGCTGTCCTCGTCGGACACGTCCTCGGCAGCGGCCGACGGCGTTTCCACAGCGTCATCCTCTTCGTCATCCTCGTCGGCGACGGCGGAGGCTTCTTCCTCGGCAAGGGCGAGGCGATCCTCATAGGGGATCTGGTAATAGTCCGGGTGGATCTCGTTGAAGGCGAGGAAGCCGTGACGGTTGCCGCCATATTCGACGAACGCCGCCTGCAGCGAGGGTTCTACTCGCGTGACCTTGGCTAGATAGATATTTCCTCGAATCGGCCGCTTGGCAGCGGCTTCGAAATCAAATTCCTCGACTTTTGGTCCATCGACTACGACGACGCGGGTCTCCTCGGGATGACCTGCGTCGATCAGCATTTTCTTTGACATTAAGGGAGTCTCCTGCGCGCACATACAGTCCGACCCGGCCGCTTGTGGCGGCAACAGGAGACAGTTGTGGCGGGGTGCTGGAAAGCGAGTCTCGGCCTGTCGAGATTTGGAAATGATGCAGGCGTCGCTCGCGCATCTTTGCGTTTCCTTTGGCAGGCTTTCGCGGCGGTCGCCGGCGGGCCTGCGGTGGTCGGGGCCGAATATCCGAATGGATATCCGACAGTGTTCAGCGGGTCGGCGCCAGCTTCGGCAGGCCCGAAAACAGGGCGCCGGAGTAGGCCTCATCGCGCCGGGCGAACCTCGGGTTGAATGCTCCCGGTCACCACAGCAGATGCAAGATGCAACATTCGTCGCGCGAAGGGAAGTCTTTCAAGCCGTAGGAAAAAATCGGGATGTTGAGGGTTTTCATCAACCAAACGTCAAGTTCCATCGATTAGGGTGCGATAAAAGCCGTGGACAGAATCATGGCGTGTGCGATGGTGTAGGTATGCGTGTACTGGCAATTTTAGCAGCGTTTTGTGCGAGCCTAGTCTCGGGCGCTGCCGCTCTGGCAGATCAGGAAGTACGGGCGGTTCGTTTCGGTGGAGACGAGGCGCGAACCCGCGTGGTTGTCGAGACATCCAGTCCCGGCGAGTTCCGGGCCTACACGCTTGATGGTGTTTCCACGCGTCTGGTGGTCGACCTTCCGAGCGCATCCTGGCAAGTGCCCGGCCTCGAGGCAGGCGAGGGGGTTGGAACCGGCCTTGTTGATGGTTTCCGCTTCTTCAACAACTCCGCATCGTCCTCGCGCATTGTTTTCGAGCTGGACCATCCGGCGATGATTGACAGCCAGTTCTCGCTGGAACCGGCGCCCAACAGCAGCAATTACCGCATTGTGGTTGATCTGGCGCGGACCAGCGAACAGGCATTCCGCGAGACATCCGGCGTGCAGCCGGTTGCCAGCACGATCGACAGTCTGATCGCGGAGCGGGTAGAGGCCGTTTACGTGCCGCCGGCGCGTGAGCGTCGCGTTATCGTGATCGATGCCGGTCATGGCGGACATGATCCCGGAGCGATCGGCCAGGGCGGAACGTATGAACGTGACGTCGCGCTGGCTGCGGCGCGCGAGTTGCGCGACCAGCTTGAGGCGACCGGGCGCTACGAGATCGTCCTCACGCGTGATCGCGACGTATTCCTGTCCCTGCAGGAACGTGTCCAGGTCGCGGCGGATGTGCGTGCGGACCTGTTCTTGTCCATTCACGCCGACTCCGTACCGACCAATCGCAATGCCCGGGGCGCGGCGGTCTACACGCTCAATGACCGCGCGGAGAACCGCGCGCGCAACCGCGCCCTGCGCAGTGCCAATCACTCTGAAGAAGCCGATGTGAACAACATCCTGGTGTCGCTCGAGCTGCGCGAAAAGCGCAACCAGTCCTCGGCGTTTGCCGAAGTGCTGCTGGAGCATCTCGGCAATGCCGGGCCGCTGTTGAACAACCCGCACCGCCAGGAAAACTTCTACGTCCTGCTCGATAGCCGGGTCCCGGCCGTGCTGTTTGAAATGGGTTTCCTGTCCAATGAGACGGATGAGCGAAACCTCAACTCGCCATCCCACCGGCGGCGCCAGATGGCGGCTGTGACCCAGGGCATTGACGACTATTTCGCCACACGCGGCGACATGGACGATTATCCCGAGGGTGCAAACACCCCGGTTCGAGCGCGCTAGACCGCTTCCATCCCGTCGCCAGAGCCGTCATAATGCGGCCCTGATGTCGTGGTGAACACGCGGCACCGGGGAATGTGGGGCCTTGAGAGCGTAATGAAGATTTTCACACTGCGTAATGTGTTGCGGGCGGCCATGTGGGGCGGGATCGCTGCACTGGGTACGGCGCTGGTCGGCGTCATCGTTGCTGCTGTCTATGTGGTGCGTGTCACTGCAGATCTCCCCGATTACCAGCAACTGGCAGAGTATGAGCCGCCGGTGATGAGCCGTGTCCACGCCGGTGATGGACGTCTGATCGCGGAATATGCGCGCGAGCATCGCGTCTTTGTGCCCATCGAGAATATCCCTCAAAGCCTGGTGCAAGCCTTCATCTCGGCTGAGGACAAGAATTTTTATGAACATGGCGGACTGGATTTCCGCGGCATCATAAGGGCCGCCTTCGCCAATATTCGCCATGTCATCCTGGGAGAACGCCTCGAGGGGGCGTCAACCATTACCCAGCAGGTGGCCAAGAACTTCCTGCTATCCTCCGCACAGCGGCTCGAGCGCAAGGTGCAGGAAATGGTGCTGGCCAGGCGTATCGAGCGGGCCTTTACCAAGGACCAGATCCTCGAGCTCTATCTCAACGAGATCTATTTCGGTCAGCGCGCCTATGGAGCGGCTGCGGCCGCCCTCAATTACTTCGACAAGTCCCTCGACGAGCTGACGCTGGACGAGGCAGCCCTGCTGGCCGCTGTCGTCAACGGTCCGGCACGCTTCCATCCGATCCGCCACCCGGAGCGCACGATTGACCGTCGCAACTGGGTGTTGTCGCGCATGGCTGCCAATGGCTACATCACCGAGGAGGAGGCCCGCGAAGCGGCCCAGCAGCCGCTGGAGATCGCCGAGCGCCTGAGCGGTGATGACTATCTGGCCGCAGAATATTTCGTCGAGAATGTCCGTCGCCAGGTCTTCTCCATGTATGGCGATGACGAGCTCTACCATGGTGGTCTCTCGATCCGCACGACGCTGGATACGACGATGCAGCTCGCCGCACGCACGGCCCTGCGCTATGGCCTTGAGACTTATGACCGTCGCCACGGTTATCGCGGTGCGCTTGGCCAGATCGAACTGGAAGAGGGTTGGGAAACGCGGCTCGAGGAGTTCACCTTGCCGCGCGACCTTGATGCGGGCTGGATGGGAGCTGTTGTGCTGTCCCTGACCGCAGAGGCCGCCGAGATCGGTTTTGCCGATGGCAGCCGCGGCTCTATCCCGATGGCAGCGCTGGAATGGGGCCGCGAAACGCTGCCGGATGGCGAGTTGGGACCCATTGTCACCACCCCGTCCGAAGTGCTCTCGAGCGGTGATGTGATCCTCGTGGAATCCATCGCCGACCAGGAAGACTACACCGACGGACAGTACGGGTTGCGCCAGATCCCCGCGATCAATGGCGCCATCATGGCGATGGACCCGCATACCGGTCGCGTCCTGGCGATGATGGGCGGTTACAGCTTCCAGCACAGCCAGTTCAACCGGGCGACCCAGGCCCGGCGACAGCCGGGCTCATCCTTCAAGCCGTTCGCCTATGCCGCGGCGCTGGACAATGGCTATACGCCGGCAAGCCTGATTCTCGACGCTCCCTTTATTGCCTCGGGTGGCGCGGACGAGCGCTTCTACATGCCGTCCAACTATGCCGAGCGCTATTACGGCATGTCGACCCTGCGTCTGGGCCTGGAGCTCTCGCGTAATGTCATGACCGTCCGTCTCGCCCAGGAAATGGGCATGCGGCCGATTTCGGACTATGGCACCCGGTTCGGCATCTATGATGAACTGTCTCCGGTCCTGGCGATGTCGCTGGGCGCCGGCGAGACCACGCTTTACCGCCTGGTTTCGGCTTATGCGACGCTGGTCAATGGCGGTCGCCGGGTCGAGCCGACGATTCTTGACCGGGTCCAGGACCGCACAGGCTCGACGATTTTCGCGCATGAGCAGCTCGAATGCGACACCTGTGATGTCGAGGAGTGGACCCAGGAATTGCTGGAGCCCTGGTTTGCTGACAACCGGATGGAAGTTGTTGATCCCGTCACGGCCTACCAGGTGGTCCACATGCTCGAGGGCGCGGTTCAGCGCGGCACGGGTACGGCCCTGCGTTCGCTCGGCCGGCCGATGGGCGGAAAGACGGGGACGACCAATGACTTCCGCGATGCCTGGTTCGTGGGTTTCTCGCCGGACCTGATTGTCGGTGTCTATGTCGGTTTCGATACGCCCTACCAGCTTGGCAGTGGTGAGGCGGGAGGCCGCGTGGCGGCCCCGATCGCCCGCGATTTCTTCAGCCAGGTGATTGGGGACTATCCGGTTGCGCCGTTCCGTGTTCCTGAAGGTGTGCGCCTGGTCCCGATCGACCGCCTGACCGGCGAGCCCGGCATACTGGGGCAGTCCGGTGTCATTCTCGAAGCCTTCCGCCCGGGTACCGAGCCCTCGCGGCAGAGTGTGGACGAGGAAAGCGGGCTGTCCTTTGCGACGTCTTCGGTCAGCGACCGCCCGCAGGATGCCGGCCTCGATGAATTGCTCGAGGAAGACGGTGACGAGGAAGAAGAAGACGAGCTGGGCGGGCTGTATTGACCTGTACGGTCCGGCTTGTCTCCTCCGGCGAGCCTCATTATCCCTGAAGTCCCAATTCCTGATGCCACGGCGAGTCGATCCATGCGCGCAGACATCCAGACCCTGTCCGATGAAATCCAGCAGGCCGTAGGCCTGCTGAGGAGGCGTCTTTGACTGGGATACAGCCCAGAAACGTCTAGACGAACTCACAGCCATGTCCGAAGCGCCGGACTTCTGGAATGACAGCCAGAAGGCCCAGTCGCTGATGCGCGAGCGGACCCGGCTCGATGATGCCATGACCGTCATCCAGGCAGCCGAGGTCGAGTTGTCCGACACGCTCGAACTGGTCGAGCTGGCCGAGATGGAAGACGATGAGAGCATCGTCGAGGACGCAGTCGTGAGCCTCAAGGCCCTGCAGGACAAGATGAAGCGCGCCGAGCTGG
>JAYZXG010000209.1:0-4795 GCA_036141435.1 Pseudomonadota bacterium
GTGATGCCGCGGAAGATGTAATTGGTCGTCAGGCCGACATTGCCGGTGACATCACCTGCGCTGGCCAGACCGGTGATGGTTGCGGCCAGGAGGCCTGCTGCTGCTACTTGCTTGATCATCCCACTAACTCCTTGTTTTCAAGCATTGGATCAATGTGTTTTTGGATCATTTCGGTGCTGAGACCCGACCGGCTGGCAGGCGCCGGGCAATCGGGGTTTGCTTGCGAGATGGTCCGTGTGTCGGGGCCGAGCGGCGGACCGCCATGGCCGGTTCAGGTGAGGGCCTTTCCACGAGGGCTCTGGCCGTTTCGGCGATGGCCCCGGCGGTTGTCGCCAGGGCCGTGTTCGCCATGGCCTGGATCAGGCCAGAGCCTTGTCCTTTCCCTCCGAAACAAAGACCGCTCCGGCGGCGTGACCGAGCTCGGACAGATCGCCGCCCACCGTTTCCTCGTCCGCTGAGAGGCGGATGCCGAGGGTCAGTTTCAGGCCCAGCCAGACCACGAAACTGGTGATGAAGACGAAGGCACCGATGGCGCTCACGCCGACGGCCTGGCCGTAGAAGGTCGCATCGCCATTGGTCAGCGGTACGGCCATCGTGCCCCAGATGCCGGCGAACAGGTGCACCGGGATGGCACCGACCACGTCATCGATACGGACGGATTCCAGGAATTTGGCGCCGAACGTCGCGATCACGGAGCCCACCGCGCCGATCAACATGGCTTCGGTGACGGTCGGTGTGAGCGGCTCTGCCGTGATGGCGACCAGACCAGCCAGTGCACCGTTGAGGCAATAGGCCAGGTTGGCCTTGCCGAGGCCGAGGATCAGCGAGAGGACATAGGCCGTCACAACACCGGCAGCGGCTGCCATGTTGGTGTTGGCGAAGATCTGCGAGATCGCCACCGCATCTGCTGCCGAGCCCATCGCCAGCTGGGAGGCGCCGTTAAAGCCGAACCAGCCGAACCACAGCACGAACGTACCCAGCGTCGCCAAGGGCAGGGATGAGGGCTGCATGGCCACTGCGTCGGGGCCAAAGCGGCCGGAGCGTGCGCCGATCAGGATGGCCCCCGCCAGTGCGGCCCAGCCGCCGGTGGAGTGAACCAGGGTGGACCCCGCAAAATCGGAGAAACCGAACTGGCTGTCGAGCCAGCCCGCACCCCATTCCCAGGACCCCTGGATCGGGTAGATGAAGCCGGTCAGGACCACCACGAAGATGAAGAAGGAGCCCAGCTTTACGCGCTCGGCAATGGTTCCCGACACAATCGAGGCTGCTGTTGCAACAAAGACCATCTGGAAGAACCAGTCTGAAGCAGCGGCATAACCGGTAGACAGATCGATACTCTCGTCAGCTGCCACTTCGGACGGAGCCCAGATTTCCGGAATGCCGAAAAACGGTGTCTGACCGCCATACATGAGCTGATAGCCGACCAGATAGAACATGATGCCGGCGATCGAGTAGAGCGCGATGTTCTTCAGGCAGATCGCCGCGGCATGTTTGGTCCGGACAAAGCCGACTTCCAGCATGGCGAACCCTGCCGCCATGAGCATGACCAGGAAGCCCCCGATCAGGAAGAGCAGAGTGTTGAAAACAAATGCCGTTTCTTCGGATACCTCAGCGGCGGCATTGGCCGAGGTCAACAGCCCCATGCCCAGTCCTGCCGCGATAATCACTGCCGCCTTCGTGCGCCAGCTTCTCTTCTTCTCCCACATAATAACCCTCCATAGTCCTGCGGGTGCAGCGCTGGGCGCTGCGCGATTGGGTCACGGCATGGCCGGCCCGCGTGCGGAGCTGGGTTTGGTGTTCGCCGGGCTATCCCGGGTTCACGTGACCAAAACCGCAGCCTGAAACTCTGCGGCGGGGTCGTCGGATCGATCTGTGGTCGGGTCTGTCGCCCGGGTGTCGCCTTTTGGCGGTTAGCGGTGTCCCGTCGGGGATCTGGAAAAGGCTGGCGTCGGCCGCCGCCAGAAGTCACAGATCGCGGTCCCGACAAGACACCGCGCCCTCAGTGGGGTTTCGCCCGCCCAAATCGTCAAGAAAGTGTTAGTTTTTATTTTGAGTGCCCGCGAAACTGCTTCGATATCGAGCAGATTTGCTCGCATGTGCAGCAAAAATTTTGCGCGCGCGAAGTGGTTGGCCTGACCTGTTTGCAGAAATCGTGCGCTCGGCGGGGCCCTGCAGGAATGGCAGGCTCCCCCTCGACAGGCCCAGATCCACTGGCTAACGTCGATCTGAACACTGTTCACAAGATGAGCGGCGCCAACGCCGCCGGTTGACTGGTCGATAGATTCCAAAGGGGAGAGACATGGCCGAACCCGATATTCTGAAAGGCAAGCTGCGCATTCCGGTAATTGGCGCGCCGCTTTTCATCATTTCCAATCCGGACCTGGTCATCGCCCAGTGCAAGGCGGGTATCGTCGGGTCCTTTCCCTCGCTCAACGCGCGCCCGGTCAGCCAGCTCGATGAGTGGCTGGACCAGATCACCTCCGAGCTGGACAGCTATAATCGGGCCAATCCCGACAATCCGGCGGCGCCGTTCGCGGTAAACCAGATTGTCCACCGCTCGAATAACCGGCTGGAAGAGGACATGGCGCTCTGTGAGAAATACAAGGTGCCGGTCGTCATCTGTTCGCTGGGCGCCCAGGAAGCGGTCTACCAGGCAGTCGACAACTGGGGCGGCATCACGCTGCACGATGTCATCAACCAGCGTTTCGCTCACAAGGCGATCGAGAAGGGGGCCACCGGCCTCATCTGTGTGTCGGCCGGTGCGGGTGGTCATGCCGGCGCATTGTCACCCTATGGCTTTATCGCCGAGACCCGTGAATGGTTTGACGGACCGATCCTGTGTTCCGGTTCGATCTCGACCGGCGGTGGCGTTCTCGCAGCCCAGGCCATGGGCGCGGACTATGCCTATATCGGTTCTGCCTTTATCGCGACGAAGGAAGCGCGCGCCGAGGAGGCCTACAAGCAGGGCATCGTCGACGGCACGGCCGAGGACATCGTCTACACCAATCTTTTCACCGGCGTGCACGGCAACTACCTGCGCGGCTCCATCGAGCAGGCCGGACTTGATCCGGACAACCTGCCGGAAAGCGACCCCTCAGTGATGAATTTCGGCTCCGGTGGCAGTTCCGATGCCAAGGCCTGGAAAGACATCTGGGGCTCCGGCCAGGGCATCGGCTCGGTCAAGGCGATCCAGTCGGCCGGGGAATACATTGACCAGCTGGCGGCGGAGTACGAGGCGACAAAGGCGCGCCTGTGCTCCTGACCGTCTCGGTCGGCTGCACATTTGAGAGTGATTCAACGCCCCGGGCCTCCTCTATCGGTCCGGGGTGGCTCGTTTTGCGGCCTGGCCCGTGCAGGATTCCGCGAAACCCGGCCGGTCAGGCGCGGGCTGAAAGGCTCTCGTTCTGGAGGCAGGTGATGAGCTGGTTACAGCTGTTCAGCAAGTGGTCCGGTTGATGTTCCGCCAGGATGTCGCGTGTCGCGAAACCCCAGTCGACAGCGGCTGCGGCGCACCCGGCCTCCTTGGCGGCCTCGATGTCGCGCACCTCGTCGCCCACACAAAGCGTTCTCGCTGGTGTGCTGCCCGCCTTCTTGACGACTTTGCGGAAAATGCCAGCCTTGCCGAACAGGGCAGCGCCACAGGCGAACTGGCTGAACAGTGCGGTGAGGTCCTCGCCGAGGACTTCCTTCACCGCCACTTCGCCATTGGAGCTGACGACGGCCAGCTCGACGCCTTGTGCATGCAGCAGTTTCAAAGTGTCGGTTATGCCATCGAACAGATGGATCTTGTCGACATTCTCGGCCGCACGGGCGCGGACATCCGCGGCAAGGAAAGGCAGTTTCCAGGCGGGGATTTCCAGCTCGTCCATGATCGCCTTGGGGCTTAACCCGCGCAGGCTCTCGGCCTTCTCGTCGCTCAGCGGAGGCAGGCCGTGCTTGTCGACAACATCGGGCAGCTCCTTGCGGAACCACGTCAGGCTGTCCGCAAGCGTGCCGTCAAAGTCGAAAATCACCAGATCATAACGTCGAGTCACCGATGGGCCCCGCTGCCGCTCATAAACAAGAGGCCGGTGTTTAAACCGGCCTCGTAACGCTTTTATGATTCTCGTGCCTGTTGCACCCCTAAATCGAGGTCAGCCAGTCCGGCTTGACGTAGGGCAGGTCCAGGTCATCCGCGACCGACTTGTAGGTGATCTCGCCGCCGGCGACGTTCAGGCCGCGCGCCAGATTTGCATCGTCATTGAGCGCCTTTTCGACGCCCTTGTTTGCAATCGCGATGGCAAAGGGCAGGGTGGCATTGTTCAGCGCGAACGCCGACGTGCGGGCATAGGCGCCCGGCATGTTGGCGACGCAATAATGGACGACGCCGTCGACGACATAGGTCGGATCGTCGTGCGTGGTGGCCTTGGAGGTCTCGAAACAGCCGCCCTGGTCGATGGCGATGTCTACGAGAACCGCGCCATCCTTCATGTTGGACAGCATGGCCCTGGACACCAGTTTCGGTGCGGCAGCGCCCGGGATCAGGACCGCGCCAATGACGACATCGGCTTCCCGCACAGCGGCGTCGAGCGCAGCCTGGGTGGAATACGCGGTCTTCACGGCGCCGGCGAACTGGACGTCCAGCTCGGCCAGGCGGGCATTGGAGCGGTCAAATACCGTGACGTCGGCGCGCGCACCGATCGCCATTTCCGCTGCGTGCGTACCGGCGACACCGCCACCAATGATGACGACCTTGGCCGGCAGGACGCCTGGCACGCCACCGAGCATCAGGCCGAGGCCGCCCTGGGCCTTTTGC
>JAYZXG010000210.1:0-3736 GCA_036141435.1 Pseudomonadota bacterium
ACCTATGTAACACTGAAGAGCGAGAGCCTTCAGGGCGCCGTTAAGATCCGCTTTGGAAGCGAGCCGTCCCGGCGAGGAGCGCGGTGTTTAGGCCGTGCCCATTTTGAAGTCAATCGCCGTTTTCAGTGTTTGTGCAGTGAATGTCATCCGATTGATTTTCTTTCGAAAACCGCCCGGTGATTAGTCATCCAATCCACCTATGTAACACTGAAGAGCAAGAGCCTTCAGGGTGCCGGTCCGATCCGCTTTTCAGCGGGCCCTCCCGGCGAGGAGCGCGGTGTTTAGGCCGCGCAGAATTTGAAGTCAATCATCTTTTCTCAGAGTTTCTGCAGTGATGTTTCCGGCCTCGAAAAGAGGCGAAAAATTCCCAGCACCGGCGCATCGTGATCGACTCACCGGTCCCCGTTCGAAAAAACGACAAGACCTCGCATTCTAGAGAAACAACGCTGGAGTTCAAGGAAAACCTTGCCGCCCGGCGCCGTCGAGAGGCGGGTTCTACAGGAAGCCCGATCTGGCGCAAGCGATAAATCTGCACAAATAGCGGTTTTGACACATCCCTACCCTGCCCAGGCCTGTCCAGGCTGGGAAAGACGCCCTGCAGTTTTCTGCATCAGGACAGGATATACTCCCGCATGGCCGCTGTTTGGGCCTCGACATCCTGGATCCTGGCCTTCACCGCATCACCGATGGACACGATTCCAACCAGCTCACACCCCTCCAGCACCGGCAGGTGGCGAACACGGCGATCGGTCATGCGCACAAGCACATCCTCCACCGCCTCGTCAGGAGTCGCGGTGATGAATGCCGGGGTCGTCGCGTTGGCGACGGTCCTGTTGAGGCTGGCCCGCCCGTGCATGGCAAGTTCTCGCACGACGTCACGCTCGGTCAGCACCGAAATCGGACGCCCGGTCGGATCGGTAACGACAAGCGCGCCAATGGCATTGGCATCAAGGGCCTGTGCTGCCTCGCGCAGGGTACAGCTGTCTTCGATGGTAACTACGGAACGCCCTTTCACACTGAGGATGTTTTCCACTCGCATGGGTCACTCCATTTCGCTGGTCCCTTCCTATACCACGAATCCCGCCACCGCGTGAGCCTTGGCCGCCCGGCCACGTGAATCAAACTAACGTGGACACGCCTGCCCGGCTGGTTCAGTCTGAAAATGCGACGGACGCCATCATGGGACGGGGAAAGACCATGAGTTATCAATCGCGCCTCAGGCGGGACCTGGATCGCTGGCAGTCTCAGGGCTGGCTCAGCGCCGATGGAAAATCCGCCATCCTCGAGGATGTTGACCGGCAGCCCGGCAGATGGACACCGGTCGGTGCCCTCGCCATTCTCGGCTCAATCCTGATTGCCTTGTCCGCCATCAGCTTTGTCGGCGCCAACTGGGATGCGATTCCCAAACTCCTCGTATTCATACTGTTGCTTGGCGTGCTCTGGATCAGCCTGCTGGGTGCCGGACGCGCCTTTGATCGCGGCGCCCCGGTGCTCGGGCACGCACTCGCCTTGCTGGGCGCTGCCCTGTTCGGGATCGCCATCATGCTGACGGCGCAGACCTTCAACCTGTCCGCCTTTCGCAATACGGCGGTCCTGATCTGGTCGCTGGCCGCGCTCGCGACCGCAATGACCGTCACCTCGCGACCCGTAATGATTCTGGCGACCGTGTTGTCGGCCATGTGGGTCTGGCTGGAAATCACCTCGGCTGCAGCCCCCAACATCATGTGGAGCTATGCGCTGGTCTGGTCGCTGATGCTGGCCGCGGCGTCCCGCCTCCAGTCCCCGGTCTCGGTGAACCTGCTCGGGATCGCCCTGATTCCCTGGCTTATCAATGCGCTGGGCCGCAGCCTGGATCGGGCGGGCTTCCTCGATCACCAGATGGCGGCCCTGACGATTCTGTGCTTTGGCTTGCTGGCGGCGGGTTTTGCCCTGCTGCGCCAGCGCGAGATCCCGACGACCGGCGTGATCGCGGCCTGGTGCGCCACCACGGCCGTGCTCGGGGGCGCACTGATCCAGTGGCCGCTTGGCGAATACGAAGCCTTTGCCCGCGAGCTGGGACGCGCGAGCGATGTCAGCGGATTGCCCAACCTGGCCATCTACATCGTGCTTTCCGCCGGGCTTGTTGCTGCCATCACGACGCTGGGCTGGGTCGCCGCCCCCGCTCAGCGCACGCGCGCGGCTGTGGGAATCGGTATCGCAGCCACAACGGCGGCCAGCTTCCCCTTCATCGTCTATGTGGATGATCCAACGGTTTTCCTGGCCGTACGCATCCTGATCGGCAGCGCTTATTACATCTTCTGTGTCTCGCTGATTCTGATCGGCACGCGGGCCAACGCGCGCGCCACCGGAACATTGGGCATAACCGGCTTCATCCTGCACACGGGCTATGTGTACTGGGAGACCTTCTCCGGCCTGCTGACGACCTCGCTCTTCTTCCTGACCGGCGGCCTGGTTCTGTTCGGGCTGAGCTGGGCGCTGGTGAAATGGCGCAAGCGCCTGCCCGCATCCCCGGGAGATGCATCATGAGCCACACGATACGCCTCACCCTGATCGCCGGGCTGATGACGGTTTTCCTCGTCTTCATGCTGGGCAGCAACACACTTCATCGCGCGACCGGACGAGAAGTCGTTCTCGATGTCACCGGTTTCGACCCCCGCGACCCTTTCCTCGGGCATTACAGTCGCATCCGTCTGGATATAACGCGCCTCAACGCGCGAGAGCTGGCCGGCGAGGACGTGTTTGTCGCGGGTCAGACAATCTTCGTTGGCCTGGAAGCAGGCGATGACGGTGCCTGGCATCCGGTTGCGCTGCACCCGACACCCCCCGGCGACGGCATCGCGATCCAGGGTGTGGTCGAGGAGAGCTGGATCGATCGGCGTGCAACCGGCACGCAGGATGATGGCCCCGCCAGCCGGCGCTCCTACCGGATCGATTATGGCCTCAACCGCTATTTCGCGGACCGGGCGACGGCCCAGGATCTCGACGACATACTTCGCGATGACACCCGTACACCCCGACTGATCATTGCCCTCGCCGACAATGGGCGCGCCCTGATCAAGGGAATCGAGATTGACGGAGAGCCGCATTACGAGCGGCTGTGGTAGGCCTCATCGGCGCGCCAGGTAGACTGCCAGCGGAAACAGGCCTGCCCCGGCAATTGCCCCACCGATATGGGCGGCCCAGCCAATGGGTATCGGCATGGCGATCCCCAACAGGCCGATCAGCAGATTGACCGCGATCCACGGCAATGTGAGCCGCAACATTCCGCCCTGTCCGCCCCGGACCCACCCGGCCGCGGCGATCAGGCCCGACACCCCGGTCGATGCACCACCCAAGGTCAGGAAGCTGTTGCTGTCGGCAATGACCTGGGAGAGACCTCCCGCAATACTGCAGACCGCGAAGAAGCCGAGGAAAACCCCGGTGCCACGCCAGCCCTGCCCCAGCGCGATCGCGACAAGGCGACCGGCCGAGACCAGGACCACCAGGTTCATGAGGATGTGTAACCAGCCGAAGTGCACGAGAATGTGCAGGAGGTAAGGCGCCCACGGTCCCAGCGGCTGTGCCGGCGCGGACGTTCCCGGCGGGACATTGATCAGCACGCTGGCCTCGAAGATGAGTTGGCCCAGCGGGGGCACCAGCCACCGCAGCAATTCGGCGCCCAGAATCGCCAGGGCCAGGACCAGAACTGCAGGCGGTATGGAATTGAAGATCGGTTCGCGCGGCTGGCTGTCCCGAT
>JAYZXG010000211.1:0-9447 GCA_036141435.1 Pseudomonadota bacterium
GCCATAGGCAATTGATTTTGCCGTACTAACAGTGATGGCCCGGACGTGATCTCATAACCTGAAGTTCGAAGGTTCAAATCCTACCCCCGCACCCAAAATCAACCCGCCTGGCGTCTGCCCGGCGGGTTTTTTGTGTTCAGATATCAGAGAGCCGGATACCGGTCCGTGCTCCTGGGATCGTTGGTGTCAGAGAACGCTGCGGGCCGCGTCGCGCATGATCTCCGCCAGCAGTTCCAGTCCCTCGCGAATGGGGGATTGCCGGCGCCAGACCAGGGAAATGTCTCGTCCTGCGCGCGGATCATCAATCTGACGGAAGACAAGACTGTCATCGCGGCGCGCTTCGCATTGCACATAAAGATCGGGCAGGACCGCGATGCCGGCGCCCAGGGCGGCCATGTGCCGGATGGCGTCCAGACTGGTGCCCTCATAGTCCGAAGCCACATAGCCGCCGGCACGATAGGCGAGCTCCTGAACCAGTTTGGTGAGGCGGTGTCCCAGACCCAGGGTCAGGAAGCCTCTTTCCTTGAGTTCCTCGAGCGTGACCGGGCGGGTGGTGGAGGCGAGGGGGTCGTCGGGTTCGACGGCGATCCAGAGCTTCTCGCTGAACAGGGTGACTCCGACACAGCCGGGGTGGTCTTCCAGGGTCGAAACCGCAGCGTCCAGCAGGCCCTGCTCCAGCATGCTGGCCAACCGGTCGGTCGCCGCGTCATTGATGCTCAGGCGAAGGTCCGGGAATTGGGAGTGCATGGGCTTGGTACAACGCGGGAGCAGATAGGGGCCGATGGTCGGGAGAACGCCGAGACGCACCCGACCGAAGAGGCCGGTTTCACCATGCGCAGCGATTTCCTTGAGGTCCTCCATCTGGCGGAGGATGTAACGGGCGCGGCGGATCACCTGTTCGCCGATCGGCGTGGGATAGGCGCCTGACCGGGAGCGCTCAAACAACGTCGCCCCAAGCTGGGCTTCCGCATCTGCGACCTGGGTCGACAGGCTGGGCTGGGCGACATTGAGCAATTCGGCCGCTTCGGAGAACCGTCCGGTGTCGGCAATCGCGACCAGGTATTCGAGTTGTCGGAGTGTGGGCTTCATATAGAAATAAACTAAACAGAATATATAGAGCTTATATTTTAACTAATCGGAGGGCGCAACTATCTTCTCCTCATCGATAACGAATTGGAGATCTACACCCCCCTGAAAAACCTTTCCGGATTTGCTTCCTAAGCCTGTCCCCGCACGCACGGAAGTCTTTATGACTCGCCTCATCCGGAAGGGCGCCCGGCCCACCCTGTCAGACGCCGGGCACTGGTCAGCCTTCCCCGCATCGCCTGTCCCGACTTGCACGTGATGCGACACTGACCAGGGATGACGCCCGACCGGCCTCCTCCGTTCCTGTGTGCCGGTCGGGCGTTTCCTAATTGTAGATCCGAAGAATAAAGGACCATGACATGACGCGTGCCCTGGTGCGTATCGGCGAATTCCTGCGCATGGAAAGCGCCGCCGGGATTATCCTCATCTTTGCGGCCGCGTTTGCGCTGATCGCCAGCAATTCCCCGTTCGCTGCGGGTTATGCCAGCATATTCGAAACCTATTTTACCGTCGGTTTCGGTGATGGCGCGATCAGCAAGCCGATCCTGTTGTGGATCAACGACCTGTTGATGGCGATCTTCTTCCTGCTTGTCGGGCTGGAGATCAAGCGGGAGATCATGGAGGGCGCGCTGTCCTCGGTCTCCAAGGCGACCCTGCCGGTCCTGGCCGCCGTCGGTGGCATGCTCGGGCCGATGCTGGTCTTCCTGGCGATCAACCAGAACAGCCCGGAGACGCTCTCCGGCTGGGCCATCCCCGCGGCAACCGATATCGCTTTTGCACTGGGTATCCTGTTGTTGCTGGGCCATCGTGCACCGGTTGAACTGAAAATCCTTCTGCTGGCGATTGCCATTATCGACGACCTGGGCGCGATCACCATTATTGCGCTCTTCTACACCGCCAACCTGGATCTTGAGCCGCTGTTCTATGCCCTCGCTTGCCTGGGCGCCCTGATCGGGCTGAACCGCAGCCGCATCGGTTCGCTCTGGCCGTATATTCTGGTCGGTGCGGTGCTTTGGGTCCTGGTCCTCAAGAGCGGCGTGCACGCGACCCTGGCCGGGGTTGTCACGGCGGCCTTCATTCCGCTGCGGACGCCGAATTCCTCGCCGCTGCACCGCCTTGAGCATGGCCTGCACCCGTGGGTCGCCTTTGGTATCCTTCCCATCTTCGCCCTGGCGAATGCGGGTGTCGCGCTGTCGGGCCTGCAATGGTCGGCGCTCTTGACCCCGCTTACCCTGGGCATCGCCGCCGGTCTGGTGATTGGCAAGCAGGTGGGCGTGTTCGGGGCGATCTGGCTGGCGGTGAAGACCGGCCTGGCGCGCAAGCCCGAGGCTGTCAGCTGGGGGCAACTTTACGGCCTCGCCTGTCTGACCGGTGTCGGTTTCACCATGAGCCTGTTCATTGGCGGTCTCGCCTTTGCTGACCCGGCCCTGATGACAGATGTGCGCATCGGCGTGCTGACCGGTTCCCTCGTCTCGGCGCTGTCGGGGATCGCGGCCCTCGTCCTGGCGGCCAAGAAGCCGGCCCGGAAATCCGACAAGAACGAAGCCCTTGGAGATACGGCATGATTGATGTGAACGGTATTTTGAATGCCATCCAGCAGCAGCCGGGGCGCAGCACGGCGATGATTGGTGGCGGCGCCGCAATTGCCGGGCTCGCGACGGGAATGCTCGCTGGAAAGTCAGGTCGCAAATTCATGGGCAAGGCGGCCAAGTACGGAGCCGTGGCTGCGCTGGGCGGGCTCGCCTATCACGCCATCTCCCGACGCAAGGGCGCAGCGCCCGCATCGACCGGCGATGATTACACCACGGTGGCTGCCGGTTCGGCCTTCCTGCCTGCTGCCAGCGAGGAGGACAAGCTGGATGCCCGTTCGAAATCCCTGGTGCGCGCGATGATCGCCGCGGCCAAGGCCGACGGCTCGGTCAGCGCGCTGGAGCGCGACCGCATGCAGGCGCGCCTGCTCGAGGCAGGGCTGGACGCTGAAAGTCGGGCTTTCCTCGAAAACGAGCTGCAACGGCCGCTGAACATGGATGACGTGGTCAGTGGTGTTGAAGGCGTCGAACACGCCGCTGAAATCTATGCCGCGTCCCTGGTCGCGATTGATCGCCAGGGCGCTGTTGAAAAAGCCTATCTGCAACTTCTTGCGGCGCGACTGGGCCTCGAGGCCGAGCTGGTCGCGGAGATCCACCACAGCGCGGATGCGCCCGAATACGCCTGAATGAGCTGAGCCATGCTTGACCTCGCCCTGTCCACGCTGACATCACCCCCCGTGCTTTTTTTCGCTCTGGGCCTGTTTGCGGCCCTGTTGCGTTCTGATCTCGCGCTGCCTGAGGCGGTCTCGAAAGGGCTTTCGCTTTATCTGGTACTTGCAATCGGCTTCAAGGGCGGGGTCGAAATGGCAGCGGGGGCGAGCTGGGCTGCGGCCGGGGTCGTACTCGCGGGTATCGCCCTGTCGGCGGTCCTGCCGCTGATCTCCTTCACGGCGCTGCGCGCGACGACCCGGATGGGCCAGGTCGACGCGGCGGCGGTGGCTGCCCATTATGGCTCGATTTCCATCGTGACATTCATTGCTGCGCGTGATGCGCTAAGCGGTCTCAATGTGGATGCCAGCGGTCACATGGTCGCGGTAGCCGCTGCGATGGAGGCTCCGGCCATCCTGACCGGTCTGATTCTGGCCGGGCGCGTGGCCAGCCAGTCTGCGCTGCAACCCGCCGCACTGAGTGCAGCGACAACTGCGACGCCGCGGACCAACCGGGCCCTCGCACAGGAGTGTCTGACCAATGGCTCCATCATGTTGCTGTTGGGCAGTTTCGTCATTGGCTGGATGACCGGCGAGCGCGGCATGACATCGGTTGAACCGTTTGTGTCCGATATTTTCCGCGGCATGCTGTGCCTCTTCCTCCTGGACATGGGCCTGACCGCGGGCCGGGGGCTGATCGGCTCCTGGCGTCAGCTGCGACCGTCCCTGCTGGTCCACGGCCTCATGATGCCGGCCGTCGGTGCCAGTATTGCCTTGCCCATCGGCTTGGGACTGGGGCTGTCTGCGGGTGATCTGGCCCTGCTCATGACGTTGTGTGCCTCGGCGTCCTACATCGCTGTGCCGGCGGCTCTGCGAATGGCCCTGCCACAGGCACAGCTGACCATCCCGCTGACCTTGTCGCTCGGCGTGACCTTCCCCTTCAACCTGTTGCTGGGCATTCCGATTTATATCGCGATCGCACGGGCCGTGACCGGCTAGGCTGGCGCCGACCCGCACCGGTGTTTCGCAGCATCGACATGCCCTCCAGAGCCGGTATGTTCGACGCAGCCAAGGAGGGGCGGGAATGCATCTGAATCATTTCGTGATCGATGATTTTTTTGACGAGCCGGATCCGATCCGGGAAATGGCTCTCAAGATGACCTATCCGGACCGCGACGAGACCGAGTATTACCCCGGTCGAAATGCAGCCGGTCAGATCCAGTTGCCCGGAATCGAGAAATTCATTGGCGGCATTGTCCGCACGCCGCTCGTCCCGGCAGCGTCCACCTCGCACGCCCAGCCACGCCTGGCGGTCGAGGGTGATGACGGCAAGGTGTCCATCCATATTGATCCCGTCGACTGGTCGGCGCTGATCTATCTGACCAAGCCGGAGCATTGCCAGGGCGGTACGCATTTCTATCGCCACAAGAAGACCGGGTGGGACCGGGCGCCGGTCTATCCGGGAGAGCCGGAACAGCTGGGCTATGGCAGCCTGAAGGGCGCGATCGACGATATCCTGAATACCGGTGGCGCCAACGACATGGACCACTGGGAAGAAAGCATGGTCCTGCCCATGCGTTACAACCGGATCGTGATTTTCCGTGGCTATCTTTATCATGATGCCGGCAAGTCATTCGGCTCATCCCTTGATGATGGTCGCTTGATCCTGCCGTTGTTTTTCAAGAATCCGCAGAGCAAGACCCTGCTGTATACCGAGGAATAGGCGAGCGTTCCGCTCGGGCGAGAGGTGATGCCATGCATCTGACCCATCTGATCATCGACGATTTTTTCAACGATCCGCACGCGATCCGACAAGCGGCGCTCAATCAGACATTCCCGGATCGGCCGGACAAGGCGATCTATCCGGGACGCAATGCCGACAAGCCCATGCAGTTCGACGGTCTTGACCGTATGGTCAGCCAGATCGTGCACGAACCGGTCAAGGCGACGCCGAAATACTCCTACGGCGTACCCCGCATTGCTCTGGAAGGGGATGTCGCCAAACAGAATATCCATGTCGACTTCACCTATTGGTCTGCCGTGGTATTCCTGAGCCTGGACGAGCATTGCCAGGGCGGAACCCATTTCTTCCGGCACAGGCGTACGGGCTGGGACCGCGCTCCGGTATTCCCGGGGGAAGCGGAGCGCGCGGGTTTCGTCAATGCCGATGCCGCGGTGAAGAGCATCCTGGACAAGGACGCCAATGACCCGGATGCCTGGGAAAAGACGATGACCCTGCCGATGAAGTTCAACCGGATCGTCCTGTTCCGGGGATATCTGTGGCATGATGCAGGTGTGTCTTTCGGCAAGACGCCGGAAGAGGGCCGGCTGATTCTGCCTTTCTTCTTCGAGAACACCCATCAGGGCTGACCCGGATGCCGGCCGGCTCTCGTCCGTTCGTCTACGCGCCGCCGCCGCCCGGTGACCTGGCCGTCCTGCATGCGGATGACCACATTCTCGTGCTCGACAAACCGTCCGACCTGCTGACTGTCCCGGGCAAGCCGGCGGCCCACGCTGATTGCCTGGAAAGTCGCGCGCGCGAGCAATTCCCGCACGCCCGGATCATCCATCGCCTGGACATGGACACGTCCGGTGTCATCATCCTGGCCCTGACGGCGCAGGCGCATCGCCATATCGGCCTGCAATTCGAAAAGCGGCAAACCCGCAAGCACTACCAGGCCCTGGTCTGGGGCGAGGTGGTGCCGGAGGCGGGGCGTGTCGATCAGCCCCTCATCACGGACTGGCCCAACCGCCCGAAACAGATGATCGATCACGAGCGCGGCCGGGCGGCCATCACCGATTGGTCCGTCCTGGAGCGCGAGGCGAGCTATACGCGTATCAGCCTGCGTCCATTGACCGGACGCTCACATCAGTTGCGCGTTCACATGGATTTCCTCGGACATCCGATCCTGGGCGACAATCTCTATGCCCATGATGCGGCGTGGCAGGCGCGCGAGCGATTATGCCTGCATGCCCAGCGCCTCAGCCTGCGCCATCCAAAGGGCGGAGATGATATCATGTTCGAGAGTGCGGTCCCGTTCTAGCGCAAGCGCGCCGCGTCAGCCCGCCAGCGCGCTGGCGAGGGCGTCCAGCGTGGCAGGGATGTCATCCACGGCCGCCGGGCGCTCGAGGACCGCCGCCAGGGCCGGGGGCGGGGGAATTGAACGCCCGATCAGCGGTTCGACGGTCTCGCGGAACTTGTAGGGATGGGCGGTTGCACCGATCAGCCAGGGGCGCGAACCGCGCACGCTGTCGCCGAGACGTTCGTGGGCAACAAATGCCGTCGCCGTATGCGGACAGGCGATATAGCCGCTGTGGTCATGCTGCCGGGTGATCGCAGATCGGATCTCTGCATCGGAAACCCTCAACACCGCGACCGGGGCGCTGGGCTCGAACGCCTGCAGGCGTTCAAAATTGCTGGGTGCGCCAACATCCATGGCATTGGCCAGGGTCGGGATCGAGGCGCGAGCCTTGTAATCACCGTCTGTGAACCAGTCATGCAGGGTGCGATTGGCGTTGGTGGCGAGGACGATCGGGCCGATGGGTTCACCCAGCGCTCGGGCGAGGACGGCGGCGAAACCATTGCCCAGATTGCCGGTCGGTATGATGAAGCCCGGTTTCTCGCCGGTATCGGCGAACAGTTGCCGCGCCCCCATGGCCCAATAGCTCATTTGGGGAAGCAGCCGCCCGATGGAGATCGAATTGGCTGAGGTGAGGCCGAATTGACGCGAGAGGTCTTTGTCCAGGAACGCCTGTTTGACCAGCGCCTGGCAAGCGTCGAAGTCTGCGTCGACACGCAGCGCGCGAACCGGCGTTCCCCAGCAACATAACTGGTGTTCCTGGAAGGGCGAGATCCGCCCCTTGGGAAAGAGGATGACCGCACCGGCATTCGTATTGCCTTCCGCGGCACAGCCGACGGCGCCCCCCGTATCGCCCGATGTTGCGGCCAGGACCGTGATCGGGTCGTTGGCATCCGCCATGCGATCAAAGGCCCGAAACAGGAAGCGCGCGCCAAAATCCTTGAACGCGCCAGTGGGGCCATGGAACAGCTCCAACACATGCGGGCCAGGGCCATCGGGGGTGACGATTGGAACGGGGAAATTGAACGCGTCTTCGCAGATCCGCTCGATTGCACCGTCCAGCGCACTCCCGGTGAAGAATGCCGGGAGCATTTGTCGGGCAATTTCCGGCAGGCTGGCAGGTGACCCGGTCAGCTCCACTCGCGGCAAGGCCTGAGGCAGATACAGGCCGCCATCCGGGGCAGCGCCCGCGCGCAGGGCCTTGTCGGCGAGAACGGAGGGGCTCGCGCCGCGGGTGGATTGGTAGAGCATGTGTCAGGCTCGCAGGGCTACGGGTTCGGTTTCGATAATCAGGCCGCGGGACTGTAGTGGTGCATTGTAACATTCTGCCTGGCACCCGGACTGATCGAAGGCTGCTGCCATGGCTGATCGGACAGACTCCAACCGTGAGGTATCGCACCAGGCAAATACCGAAGGCCCGGAGCCGGAGAAGGAGCAACCCAGTGCGCCGGCATGCATCGCCGCCAGCTTGACCTCGGCCAGTTCGGGCAAGAGCGGGAGCCGCTGAGGTTCGATCAGGATATCTTTCAGACCGGCGCGGACCAGCTCCAGGTCCCCGGCCATGCAACCCGCGACAAAGCCGGCCAGATTGCGGCTGTGCTCGATCGCGATCTGCCGGTCGGTCACGGGCGCCAGCAGATCCCGTGCGTCCTGGGTGTTGATCTTGCGGTCCGGATGAAACAGCACGCAGCTCAGGCCATCGGGTAATGGCAGCGGACGGATCAGCGGTGGATCGAGGCGTGCCGCGAGCACCAGGCCGCCATGCACGGCGGCCATGACATTGTCCCAGGGCGGTGGGTCTGCTGACACGCGCTCGCCTTCCATGGCGTGTACAAGGATCTCGTCCGCGCTGAAGGGGGAGCCCAGAAGTGCGTTTACAGCGCCCGCGGCAGCGACTGCGGATGCTGCGGATCCGCCCATGCCAGCACTGAGCGGGACACCCTTGTGCACATCCAGTCGGACGCCGATGGTGTTGTCAGCCGCGTCCAGCACGGCCCGGGCCGCCGCGAGCGCGCAATTGCGATCGACCTGTGTGGGCAGGCTGTTGACCAGACCCGTAACGGCGCCCAGTTCGATCCGACCCGGTTCATCCAGCGGATACGCAGCGACCCGGTCACGGGCCGCATCGAAGGCAAGGCCGAGGACATCAAATCCCACCCCGACATTGCCGATACTCGCTGGTGCGCTGGCGCGAGCGCTGTTTTCAATCTGGCTCATAACGCCGATTCTTGCGGCATTCGGTGCGCTTGAGAAGCGGTTTTCTGGCGTGTTGAAGTCGATTTTACGGCCGATCCGGAACCGGCATGTTGCCGTTGAACATCCATGAGGTCGGCGAACATGGCCTCTGCCGTTGGCCAGCGGCCAGCACCCTTGCCCTTGAGATATGTCGCGCCTTGCGGACGGTGAATCAAGAAGCCGTTGGCTTCATTGCGGAGTCCTGCGAACGGGTGGTCCTGAGGCAGGGCGCGCAATTCAACCCGGGCTTCGACGCGACCGGAATTGTCCGCCGCACACCGGCCAACCTGTTTGAAGACCAGGCCGGCCTCGCGCGCGGCCGCGATGCGCTCTGGCGAAAGATCAGACAGGCTCTCCCGGCTTATGTCACGCACGTCAGGCATGATGCCGAACGCGTGCTGGCAGATGATCGCCAGCTTGTCAGCGGCATCATCACCATCCAGGTCCGTGCTTGGATCGGCCTCGGCGAAACCCAGTCTCTGGGCCTCCGCGACCGCGTCTGCAAACAGCTCTCCGCGATCGAGGGCGTCGAGGATAAAATTGCACGTCCCGTTCATGACGCCCTCTACGGCAAGCACATCATTCTTGGGGCCCAGTTCGTCGAGATGCTCCAGAATGGGAGTGCCTCCGCCAACGGCCGCGGAGTATCGCAGATCGAGGCCGTTTTCGCGTGCCAGGCCAGACAACAGCTGCAGGTCGAGGGCAATGACGGCCTTGTTGGCCGTCACCAGGTGGCGACCATCGCGCAGCGCAGACTGGCTCAGCGCGCGCGCAAACCCGGTGCCGCCGAGGGCCTCCACGACGATGTCG
>JAYZXG010000212.1:0-4534 GCA_036141435.1 Pseudomonadota bacterium
GTCCTTTGTCAGGCGCAGGATCCGGCTTTGCAGGGTCAGTCCGTCGAACAGCATGATGCGTCCGTCCAGGGTGTCTCCGGTCTCGCAGATCAGCTTGATCGCTTCCAGCGCCATCAGCGCGCCAATGACCCCTGTCAGCGCACCGACAATGCCGACGGCGGCGCAGGTCTCTGCGTCTGGCGGGGTCTCCGGTACCCAGCAGCGATAACAGGGCGAGTCGGGCGTGCGGTTGAAGAGGCTGAGCTGACCCTCCCAGCGCCCGACGGCGCCCGAGACCAGGGGAATGCCCAGCGAGCGGCTGGCCAGGTCCACGGCAAACCGGGTCGGGAAATTGTCGCATCCGTCCAGAACCAGGTCGCACCCTGACAGGAGGCTCTGCGCATTCGAGGCCTCCAGCCCGACCGCATGCGTGGTCACACGAAGCTCGGGATTGAGCGCCTGCAGGTGATGGGCGGCTCGGCTGACCTTGGGCTGGTCGATATCATCCGTGCGGAACAGGACCTGGCGCTGCAGGTTGGACAGGCTGACATGGTCCGGGTCGATGAGGGTCAGCGCGCCGACGCCAGCGGCAGCCAGGTAGAGCGCAGCGGGCGATCCCAGCCCGCCCGCGCCGACAATGGCGACATGCGCCCGTGACAGGGCCTGTTGTCCCGGTCCGCCAATCTCGCGCAGGACCAGGTGGCGGGCATATCGTTCCACATCGATGCTCATGGCAACACAGGTGGCGAAGATTGCGCCCGAGATCAAGCGCCGGGCGCTCCACGCGTCACCGACGCTGGAGAGGTGGGGAGGATGCGGAACACCGGACGTGTTGCAGATGAAAGACGCGGTAGCTGTGGTGTTCCGCGGGCAACAGGCCGACTGGGATGGGCTTCTGGCCGGGGGCCTGCCATCTGTCTTCGCCGGTGATCGATTGATCGCCACCCACCCGGATCGCCGATTGCGCGGCCGACGCCTCCCCGATCCGGATACGCACAAGTGTGGGGGCTAAGGCGCGGGGGCGGACAAGAAAGGTCAGGGCGTTGTTTGGCCGCTGGTTTTGCGGGGATAGGGCGGCGGAAGAGGGTGGCGGCGGAATTCGCGCGGGGAAATCTCGTGAAAACCCTCAACGGACAGACAGGTTGAAGGAGAGAGTGTATCTGGCGTGAAAAGGTGTCGCGGTTTCTCCCCGCTTTGATCTAGAACAGGGATCCAGAGATTTCTCCTGGGGAGGACGGGTTCGTGACTGCCGTATTCAGATCGTCAATTCTTGCCTGTTCGCTCGTTCTGGGCGCCTGCGGCCCCGCGCCGGAACAATCATCGAGCGGGCGTGGATTGCGGGCGGTGCTGTGTCTGCAATTCCCGGCGACAGAAGCCTCGGACGTTGCCGTGCTGGACGTGTTCAATGCGTTGGTGGAGCAGTTTGGCGGTACCGTTATTGATGAATATCAAGCGACATATTTCGATAACCCCAGCGAAGAAGTTCACCTGCACTATTACAAAAGATATGAGGTCTTCGGTCGTATCATGCATGCCTACGGTTCAGGAGTTGGGGCCCACGACCTGGAGCGTCAGATGCGAGATATTCCGGGCGCCTATGACTGTGTGACCCGCATAGACAGTTACATCTCTGGGGGGTGAGCACGTGTGCCTTTAGAAGCGGGAACGCCGGTATGAGTTCACATCAATTGCATTTCGACGAGGAGCGGTTCTCGGCAAGTTACAGCCACCTCGGGAAGAGCACTCTTGGGACGCTCCTCTCGCATTGTCGTAGCTACGTGAATTCGAACGGAGAAGCGTTTGAAGCACGAGTTTTCCTGCCAGCACGGCAAGAGAGCGACGAGGATCTCACGAGTATTCCCCCGATGCTCCTTATGCCAAGGTTTCGTGATACTGACTTTGGACAGCGAAGTGTTGTGGTTGCGGCATATGAATTGGTTAGTTTTTCCGTAGACAGTTTGCCGGCTGGAGCATGTTCAGGTCCGCTTGCGCCTATCGGAGTGGCGGATCTGATAGCTCTCGAAGCGTCACCGGACTAATCTAGGCGTAGAACCGATACCCTCAGGGGTGTCACCAGCCAACGCGGCTGATTTCGCTAGGCACTCCACCCAGCGGTTTTAGAGGCTTTCCACGCCGCGCAAACCCGCGCAGTTTGCGGGGCATGTCCGCGCTTCCTGCTCCCCAGCTCTCCGAGCATCAGTCCCGTCTGCTGGACTATCTGTTTGAACAGCGTCCGAATATCTTCCTGACCGGGCGGGCCGGGACGGGCAAGACCACCTTGATGCGGGAATTCCTGCGGCGGGCCGGCAATCGGGCGGCTGTGCTGGCGCCGACGGGTGTCGCGGCGATGCAGGCGGGTGGCCAGACCATCCATTCCTTCTTTCACTTCCCGCCGCGGCTGATCGAGGCGCGCGATATCCGCAAGGTGCGCCACCGCCGGGTGGTGCAGGCGCTGGAAACCCTGGTCATCGACGAGATCTCCATGGTGCGCTCGGACATGATGTGGGCGATCGACAAGTCGCTGCGCCTCAACCGGGAGCGGGACGAGCCGTTTGGCGGGGTGCAGGTGATCCTGGTCGGCGATCTGGCGCAATTGCCGCCGGTCATCCAGGGCGCCGAGGCGGAATATCTGGAAGCCAAGCATGGCGGGCCGTTTTTCTTTCACCCGCCGCCCTTCCGCGATGCCGGTTTTACCCTGGTCGAGCTGGAACAGGTTTTCCGCCAGACGGACGAGTATTTCATCAACATCCTCAACGCCGTGCGCGACGGGGATCTGACCTCCGACGAGGCAGCCGATCTGAATGACCGGGTGACGGGACGCTCTGGCCTGGAAGCCAGTCTCAGCCATGTGGTGCTGACCTCGACCAATGAAGCCGCCTTTCGCATCAACCAGGCGCGTATCCAGGGGCTGGCGACACCGGAACGCACCTATGAGGGCAAGGTCGAGGGCCAGTTCGATCCGCGCCTCTTCCCGGTCGAGGACCCGCTGGTGCTCAAGATCGGAGCGCGCGTCATGCTGACGCGCAACGACCCCCAGGGGCGCTGGGTCAATGGCACGCTGGGGGAAGTCGAGGGGTTTGACGACAAGGCGGTACGGGTGCGCATCGGCGACAACACCTACGCCATCGAGCCGCAGAAATGGGAACGCAATGCCTATGCCTTTGATGCAGCGGCGCAGGCGCTGACCAAGACGACAGCCGGCAGCTTCACCCAGTATCCGCTGCGCCTCGCCTGGGCGATGACCATCCACAAGGCCCAGGGCCTGACCCTGGACAATGTCTATCTGGATCTCGCCCGTCGCCTGTTCGCCCACGGCCAGGCCTATGTCGCCCTGTCGCGGGCGCGATCCCTGGAGGGGCTGGAGCTTTCAAGGCCGCTCAATCCCGGGGATATCATCTCCGACCCGCGGATTTTCGATGTCAGAAGCTTCTGTGACGCTGCCCCGATGAGTCTCGGCTAGCGCTCAGTCCATGCTGACGACCTGCCGGAAGAGCGGACCGGCATGGTCTGTGCGGGCGCGGTTCATGACGATGACCGCACCGATCTGCTGTTCGGGGACAATGACCGTATGCATGATCCACATCGTGTTGGAGCCGGAATGCTGCAATTCATCCGTGCCCAGGCCCCAGCCCATCGAATAGCCGGCTTCGAACGGCGCGTTGTGCAGGATGTCCCAGCTGTCCTGGTTGAGGAAATCCGTCTCGATCCCGCGACCACCATCCATATGGGCGTGCAGGTAGAGCGCATAGTCCGGCAATGACATGTGCATCGTGCCCGCCGGGCCCAGTACGGGCGGATTGTCGGCGTCGGGGCCTGCCATGGCGACAAGATTGCCCAGGAGACCGTCGCGATGTCCGCGAGGCTGGTCGATCTGGTCCTGTGAACCCGGGGCGCCAAAACCGAAGTCATCAATGCCCAGCGGCGTCATGACCTCGCGTTCGATCAGCACTTCCCACGGCTCACCCAGGGCCTGTTCCAGCATGGCGCCCGCAATCACATAGCCGGCATTGGAATACACAAACTCGGTGCCGGGTTCCGTCTCCGGCGCGCTGCCCAGGATGTGACCGGCGAAATCGAGCCGTTGCTCGGGCATGGGGCGCCCGTCCACGCCCTCCACCTTGAAGCGCATCATGTGGAACATGCCGATATTGGCCGGCGCTCCGGAATGGTGGCTCAGCAGGTGTCGAAAGGTGACATCGTGATATCCCGGATCGATCGTCGCGATGTGGGCGCCGAGCAGGTCTTCGATCGTGTCGTCCCAGGATACGAGCCCGCGTTCGGCCAGCCGCGCCACAAGGGTCGCGGTCATGGATTTTGTGTTGGAGCCGATGTGCCACATGTCATCCGGGGTGACCGGGACATCCTCTCCGGTCTCGCGCAGACCGTAAACGCCGATACGGACCTGTCCGTCGCGCATCTGCATCAGCCCGACAGCCGGCACGTCCCAGTCGTCCTGCGTCGTCTCGGCCAGTTCCGCCAGGGCCGTGTCATTGGGGGTCTGTGCCAGGGCGGCCGAGCCCAGTAGCAGGGCTGCGCTCGCAATGGCTGCGCGGCC
>JAYZXG010000213.1:0-3623 GCA_036141435.1 Pseudomonadota bacterium
GTGTCGGTGTGCAGGACTGCGGTGTTGGGACGATAGCGGATGCGCTCGAGGATATCGAATTCCTGGCGGCTCGGGTCCTTCAACAGCTTGAGGGCCTGATCGCTGTGGGTGGCGAACACCACCTCGTCATAGTGGGGACGAGAGCCATTGCCGAGCTGCAGCTCGACGCCGATCGCAGAGCGCTCGACAGCGAGGACCGGGGTGGACAGGTGTGTCGTGCCACCGAAGGCCTTGTGCAAAGCGCGCACATAGTTGTGGCTGCCGCCGCGGATCGTCCGCCACGCAGGGCGTTCGGTCAGCTGCAACAGGCCGTGATTGTTGAAGAAGCGGAAGAAGGTCCGGGCCGGGTAATGACGCATCTGGTCGGACGGGGAAGACCAGATGGCCGCACACATGGGCAGGATGTGATCGTCCCGGAAGCTTTTCGAGTAGCCCTCATCGCGCAGGAACTCGTCCAGTGTCCGAGGATCTTGCATCAGGTTTTCGTCCCGGGCGCGCCGGTAGAGACGCAACAGGTCGGACAACATCTGCCACATGCGCGGGCGTAGCAGGTTGCGTTTCTGGGCGAACAGACCGGACGGGTTGGACGAGTACTCGAAGCCGCCACTGTCCAGAGACGCGGCAAACGACATGTCGCTGGGCGCGGATTCGACACCCAATTGGTCCAGCAGCGCTGTAAAATTCGGATAGTTTCGCGGGTTGTAGACGATGAAGCCGGTGTCGACGTCAACCGCGCGTCCTTCGACCGTCACGCTGCGCGTGTGAGCATGTCCGCCGAGGCGGTCAGCGCTCTCGTAGAGATCCACGTCGTGCGTCCCGGACAGATGCCAGGCCGCGGACAGGCCCGAGATGCCGGAGCCGATTACGGCAATTTTTTTTCTGTTTTCCGACGCCATTGGTAATCCCCGCATTGCTTGTAGGGTCTACGTCGACGGGGGTTTCTTGGATCACTTTAAAAATGTGTGATCCAATCAGCGCTTGGTGACGTAACAATCTCTATGTACGTTGCACTTGATACGCAGAGCGGGGGGCGATCGGGCGTCTCTTCGCGCGGCCTAGAGGGCGGAGCAGTCGGCAAGGCTGCCATGTCGAGTGCGCAATTGACGAATACACAGCTCGTTCAACTGATCGACCGGATTGCCTGTCACCGGGACCGGCAAGCCTTTGCGCTCGTGTTTGATCACTTCGCCCCGAAGGTGAAAGCCTTTCTGCGCCGACGGAATGTCTCGCCGGCCTTGGCAGATGATGTCACGCAGGAGGCCATGCTCACGGTATGGCGAAGAGCGGAGAAATTCGACGCGTCCAAGGCTGCGGCCTCGACCTGGGTCTTCACGATCGCGCGCAATCTGCACATCGATCATTTCCGCAAGGCGGCGAGATCCAGTCGGCTGGACGAGCATGACCCTTACCTGAAACCGGCGGCTGAGCCCCAGCCCGATGATCTGGTTTCCCGCAGTGAGGATGTAGAAACTGTAAGCGAGGCCTTGTCAGCCCTTCCAGACGAACAACGTTTGGTGCTGGAGCTTGCTTTCACTGAGGGTTTGTCACACGCCAGCGTCGCTGACCGGCTGTCGCTCCCCCTTGGAACGGTAAAATCACGAATACGGCTCGCGATGAACAAGCTTCGCGAAGTACTTGGAGAAAGAGAATGACCCGGCGCGGCGAGATGCTGGAAGATGCGTGGTACATGGACTACGCGGCTGGCACGATGAAAAGCGAAGGTGAAGACGTCCTGATGGCCTCGCATGTCGAGCTGTCCGAGGGCGCTCGGGCACGTGTAAACGAGTTAGAGAATATCGGTGCGGCGATCCTGATGATGGCGCCCGCCAACGAAGCTCTGCCGTTCAGCGCGGACGACCTTCTGGCAATGGCGGATGACGAGATTGCAGCTCCGATGCCGGCCGTCCGCGCACATGAAGACTTTGTTCCCGAGGCGCTCGCACAGTTTCTGCGGCGGCAGGGCAAGAGCGTCCGTTGGGAATTTCTGGGGCCTGGCCTCAAGAAAGCGATGCTGTGGACCGGTGATGAAGGCGAGAAGCTCTGGTTGCTCAAGGCGCAACCCGGTGTGGCCATTCCCCATCACGGTCATAACGGGTCCGAGCTTACCCTGGTGCTGAAGGGTAGTTTCTGGGATGGCGAGCAACAGTTCTGCCCCGGCGATGTCGAATATGCGAGTGAGGACCACGAGCATGACATTCGTATTGATGATCAGGGCGAGTGCATCTGTCTTGCCCTGACTCGCGGCAAGCTTCGTTATGACAATCCGGTTCTCAAGCTGTTCCAGGTCTTCACCGGACTCTGATCCGGCCGATTGCTGCAGTTTTCTCGAAACTTGAAACCGCGTGTGTTATCCAGCGGTAGCGATAGCATTCGAGGGGACGGGTTTGCGAACCAGAGCCAACAAGCAGAGCGGTGCGACGATCAAGGATGTCGCGGAGCGGGCAGGCGTGTCTGCCATGACGGTTTCGCGGGTACTGAACGGCGAGTCCCGGGTTCGCGACGAGACCCGCGAGCGGGTGCTCGAGGCGATGAAGGCGCTGGATTATCGGCCCAATATCTCGGCTCGGAGCCTGGCCAAGGCGCGCAGCTTCTTCCTCGGTTTGCTCTACAACAACCCCAATCCGGGATATGTCAGCGAATTGCTGATCGGCATGATGAATCGTTGCCGACAGGCCGGATATCATCTGGCCATCGAGGATAGCGGGGCAACGGATTCGCACTGGGCCAAAGCGATTGACGCCGTGCTCCGGACCTCGAATTTCGACGGCGTCATCCTGCCCCCTCCGGTCAGTGATTTTCCGTCAGTCCGGGCGGCACTCACGGACATGGACATTCCCTATGTCAGGATCGCACCGGAGAATGACCGCGCATCCGTGCCCAGTGTTGTCACCGACGATCGGGAAGCCGCGCAGCGCATGACCCGATACCTGTTGGAGCTGGGGCATACCCGCATCGGCTTTATCCAGGGCGATCCCGAGCATGGGTCGAGCCGGCAGCGCGAGGCAGGTTTTCGTGAAGCACTTCAGCAGGCCGGTATCGAGCTGCGCGACGCATGGGTTCAGCCGGGCCGCTATACCTATCGCTCCGGTCTGGTCGCCGCGGAAAACCTGTTGAACTCAGACGACCGGCCGACCGCGATCTTCGCATCCAATGACGATATGGCTGCCGCTGTTGTGGCTGTTGCGAACCGCCTGGGTCTCGACGTTCCGGGCGAACTGTCCATTGCCGGGTTCGATGATACGCAGACCGCGACGACCCTGTGGCCTCAATTGACAACGGTCCGGCAACCCATTGCCGAGATGGCCGCAGCTTCCATCGACATGCTGACGCGCATGCTCGAAAAGGGCGATGATGCGGGTGACCCGGAGACCCGATTGATCCCGTGTGAGTTGATCGTGCGCGGATCCACGGCACCTCCGGGGACGTAGGGTGCGCAGCCCTGCCGGAAAGACCTGAAGCGTAATATATTATTACAAACAAGGGTTAAGACCCTGGCTCGGCCCCATGGTTTTAATACGCAACTTTGCGTTTAAAAACAATTACTTGGTGTCATTGTTAACGGGTTCTGGAATATGATTATTCCAGCAAAAATTACCATAAGATATTGATAATAAACATATAAT
>JAYZXG010000214.1:0-2878 GCA_036141435.1 Pseudomonadota bacterium
GCCGACCAGACGCCCATATCCAGCGGCGTGTTGAGAAAGCAGTCTGGCTCGAGACCGAAAGCCTCGGACAACCGGTCCGGACTCGGGATATCCGCGACACGTTCGGGCAGGCGCGGCAGGAAAAAGCGGGCAGAGCCATGAGTGGCTGAATTGATGCGCGCATCCGCTGTGATATCCCCCACCGTCTCTTCCAGCACATAACGCTTGCGCGTGCCCGGCTCACCACCGGTCTTCAGGGCCAGGGCGATCGCCGACCCCACGGTCGGGTGGCCGGCAAAAGGCAGTTCTTCCTTGGGCGTGAAGATGCGCACGCCCCAGTCAGCGTCACGGCCGCGAGGCTCGGTAATGAACACGGTTTCAGACAGGTTGAACTCGGCAGCAATCGCCTGCATCGCCGCATCGTCCAGATCATCCGCCTCATAAACGACAGCCAGGGGATTACCCGCCATCGGCGTATCGGTAAAAACGTCGAAAGTTTCGAAACGATGGGGCATGCGGTCCTCGCAATTCGAGCAGAAATCTCAGGCGACCATTTCGGATCAGTCGGCCAGGTCTTCAAGGTCCTCGTCTGTCAACGCGCCATCGACGCGCCAGCCATACCCATCCCCCTGGGCCAGCGTGTCGGCGATCCAGGGCAGGCCTTCGACCAGCTTCTCTTCCAGTGTCCAAGGCGGATTGATGACCACCACGCCGGCGCCCGCGAGCTTGCCCTCGCTGGCCAGGTCACGGATCCACAGATCGGCGCGCAGGATTTTTTCCGGGGCCAGCTGCTTCTCCGAGATCAGCCATTCAGCCAGGCCGTTGTCGAACCGGTCGGCGGCCCAGAGATTTTTCAGCGAACGCCAGAACACGAATGTGCCCGTCGGCCACTTGTCCAGCGCCGCCATGACGGCCTCGGCCATGTGCGCCAGCTCATCCTTGTCCTCGAACGGCGGGTCGATCAGCACAAGACCGCGTTTTTCCGGCGGCGGCACCAGCGATTTGAGCGCCTTGTAGCCATCGCGCTGCTCGACCTTCACCCGCTTGTCGCGCTTGTAGCGCGCATCCAGCGTGTCGCTGTCCTGGGGATGGAGTTCACACAAATGCAGCCGGTCGCCCTCGCGCATCAGGCGCGTCGCGATCTCCGGTGACCCGGGATAGTGACGCAGGGTGTCGCCTTCATTCATATCGCGAATAATGCCGAGATACGGGGCCAGCAGACTTTCAACCGCGTCAGGCAGCTCCGCGTTGATCAGGCGTCCGATGCCGTCCTTCCATTCCGGGCTCCGCTCGGCTTCGTCACCGGCGAGGTCATAGCCGCCGATACCGGAATGCGTATCGATATAGCGATAGGGTTTGGGCTTGGCGTTGAGATGCTCAACACACTGGGCCAGGACGAGATGTTTGAGAATGTCGGCAAAATTGCCGGCGTGAAAAGCGTGGCGGTAATTCATGGGCGGGCTATAGCGCGCGCCTGCATGTCCTGCAATCGAAGAGCGGACTCACAACGAGTTCACTTTGCGCCGCGGGTTCACCGCTCTAGTTTGGGTCCCAAATCTTGGGGAGAGAAACATGATCCGTTCACTTTGCGCCGCGCTCGCTGCGCTCTGCCTGTCCGCGCCCAGCATGGCCCAGGACGGCAATACACCGGAACCGCGCGTCTATGAGAGCCGCGGCCAGGTCACCGTCAACGGCGAGCGTATTCGATACAGCGTCACCGCCGGTGAGACTTTCCTCGAAGACAATACGGGCAATCCGGTCGCATCGATTTTCTCGACCGCCTATATCGCCGACGGGCTGACCGACCCACGTACCCGTCCCGTCGCCTTCGTGTTCAATGGCGGGCCGGGTTCGGCCAGCCTGTGGCTGCACATGGGCGTTTTCGGCCCCCAGCGCCTTGCCCTGCCCAATGCGGTTGATGACGGTGCTGCGCCCTATGACATCGTGGAAAACGCCTATTCCATCCTGGACGTGGCGGACCTGGTCTTTGTCGACCCGGTCGGAACCGGCTGGAGCCGGACGCTGGGCGAAGGCGAGACCAGTGACTACTGGGGCGTTACAGAGGACGCGGAAAGCCTGGCCACCTTCATCCGCCAGTGGCTGGCCGACCACCAGCGCTGGAATTCTCCCAAATACTTGCTGGGCGAAAGCTATGGCACGCTGCGCATCGGTGCGCTGCTGAACGAGCTGGAAGGCGGCTATACCGATGTCGCCATCAATGGTGTGGCGCTGATCTCCACCGTGGTGGACTTTCGCTATGACGACACCTCGCCAGGCAATGATGTCGGCTATGTCGGCCTGATGCCGGGCTTTGCGGCAACCGCCTGGTATCACGGCAAGGTCGATCAGAGCCGCTGGGACGGTGACCTGGAAGCCTTCCTGGCCGATGCCCGCACCTTCGCCATCGAGGAATATATGCCGGCCCTGTTGCACGGTGTGTGGCTGGATGAAGCCCGCCGGGCCCGCATCGTCAGCGAGCTGTCAGACTATATCGGCCTGTCCGAGCAATTCATCGATCGCGCCAATCTGCGCATTTCCCTGCGCCGTTTCCAGCGTGAACTGCGCCGGGATGAGGGGCTGTCCGTGGGTCGCCTCGACAGCCGTTTCACCGGCGTGGAAGTTGATGGCGTGGGCGAAAACCCGGAAACAGATCCCAGCTTCTACGGCATTGATGCCAGTTTCACGGCCACCATGCTGGACTATTTCACCCGTACCCTCGGGGTGGATATCTCGGACTATTACTCCACCATTGGCGGCGTACGCGGCTGGAACTGGAATGCCGGCAGTTCGGGCAATAACAACTACATCAATGTCGGCCCGTGGATCTCCCGCGCGATGCGTCAGAACTCCGACCTCGAAGTGCTTGTCGCCCAGGGATATTACGACCTAGCGACACCCT
>JAYZXG010000215.1:0-4543 GCA_036141435.1 Pseudomonadota bacterium
CGCATTGTTGTCGGCAAAGGCTGTGAACATGGCGGTGTCATGTGTCGGCTCGCCATAGATGCCGCGCAGGTCGGCAGCAAAGCCGTCCAGCTCGTCCTGTTCGATCAGCACCCAGACAAAGGCCATGCTGTCATCGGCAAAAACGAATTCGGCCAGGCGGTCACCGCCGGCGTGCCGGAAGCCCTGGCAATTGACCTGGACATGAGAGGTCTGGGCGATTGGCAGCTCGGCGGGGTTGAGCGTGACCGCTTCCCAGGAGGCACAGCTCGCATCAAAGACCGGGCGCAACTCGTCCAGGCTGGCATCGAAGCGGATGCTGTCATCCAGTGTCAGGTCGCTGGCCGTCGCGGTGGCGCAGGCGGATGTGGCAATCAGGGCGGCGGCAAGAAGGGTACGCATGGGGCAATCTCCGTTGTTGAAGCGTTGCCCGGTTTGAAGCGCGTTCCTGCAATGACGTCGTCCCGGATCCTGTTTCAGGGCGTCCCGAAACCTGTTTCGGGACCAATTAGCCGGATTTGTGGGCCTGGAAGGCCTGGGTCGGGGTCTGTCCGGTCTCGTCGCGATAGATGCGATTGAAGGCGGATTTGGAATTGAACCCGGCTTCATAGGCCAACTCGATTACGGTGCGGCGGTGATTGTCCGGATCCGCCATGAGGCGATCGACCTCGGCGATACGAAAACGATTGACGTAGCGCGAGAAACTCTGCCCGCTGTGCAGGTTGATGGCGCGCGAGGCGTCGCGCTGGCTGATGCGCAGGCGGGTGGCGATCTCGGCGAGGCTGAGCCGCGGCTCACGCCAGCTCTCCTCGTCCACCAGCAGGGTATTGATCCGCTGGAAGACGGGTTGATAGTCCGTGCCCTCGCTGTCCTCGACGGCGGGCTCGATGTCCAGCCTCGGCAGCGCGCCGCGGCGATCATCATGCTGTCGGGCGCGGACGACCATGGCGCTCATCAGCGCTGTCACGCAGATGATGACGACGCTCAGCGCGTGGTCATCCGACACGCCCAGCTCGGCCAGGCGAGCGATCTCGCGCAGGATGTCCAGCGCAGCCAGGGCAGCGAAAGCGACCAGGGCGTGCAGTACCCAGTTCAGATTGATGGCGGCGCTGTCGGACCTGAAGTGCGGGCTTTCGCGTCCGTGACGCAATAACAGCCGGCAGGCCAGCGTTATGTAGATGACCAGGCTGGGCAAGCCGAACACATAGGGGATTGGCGGTTCCGGCTGCCAGATTGCAATAACCAGGGCGGGCAACAGATGCACCAGGTCGCGCAGTACGAAGCGACGATCCTGTTCGACCATGCCCAGCACGAAGCCATAGAAAGCCGGGCCATAGACCAGGCCATAGGCGCTGGAGATGTCCAGCGCAGGGCCGAGCAGGCCGGCGCTGACCCCCAGATTGGTCAACATGTGCAGACCGAATGTGCCGGTCAGCACCATCAGGCCGCGCAGCCGCACGCGCCCGGCCAGGGCCAGGCACAGCAGGAGGCTGTGATAGCCGGCCAGAAGCTGGATGATATCAAGCTGGGAGAGCGTCATGTCCGTCCTTGTCGAGCGGGATCATGATCACAATTCGATGCCTGGCGGCAAGGGGTTCAGGCGTCAGCCCTGGCCGAAAATCTGTGTCCACAGGGTAATCAGAACGGCAAAATTGAAACCGAGGCCGACCGTGGTCGCCAGCGAGGCGAGGCCGGCGGCCAGCACCAGGCTCAAGGCGCGCAGCGGCAGCATGGTCAGGGCGCGCATGCGGTCTGCCCCGGACCAGCGCGGCCGGGTCATCTGCTCGACGAGGTCGTTGAACCCGCCCCGCCACAGGATGAGCGTCAGCACGAGCCACATTGCGCCGCCGAAAATCGGCGCAAACTCGATCAACGCCCCCATCCCGGGCGCGGAAAGCAGTTCTTCAAACTCCACGGCTATCGCCTTTCCCCACTTCCCGTCTATGTACCGTGACGAGCAGTTGCGAGCCAGCAAAACATGGCTGCGAAACAAGCGACGGGATTTGCCGTGGCTGTCGTACAACACACGAGCTCACGATGGGGCTGGTTCAAGGGACGTTGAGTGACACACATGAAATGGATCATCGGTATCGCGGCGGCTGCCGTGCTGGCAGTCGCGGGCTGGTTCTTCACCCAGGGCGGCGAGACCGCGGGCGAAATCCGCATTGAAACAAGCCCGGCCCAGACCGGCAGTGTGCGGCGGTCAGTGGCGGCGTCGGGCGCCGTCCGGGCACTGGTCACGGTTGAAGTGGGCTCGCAGCTCTCCGGCCAGCTGGCGGAGCTGCATGTGGATTTCAATGATACGGTCGAAGAGGGACAGGTCATTGCCCAGCTCGATCCGCAGACGTTCGAGACGCGTGTGCGCGAGGCTGAGGCGTCACGGGCAACCGCTGCGGCGTCGCTGGAGTTGCAACGCGCGAGCTATCAGCGTGTGCAGGCCAATACCCGCTCGGCGCGACTGGAGTTCCAGCGCATCGAGACCCTCGCCGAGCGCGGCAACGCCTCCCGGGCTGCCCTGGACAATGCCCAGGCGTCACTGGACGCTGCCGAGGCAGAGCTTGCCGTTGCACGCGCCCAGATCGCCAATGCCGAGGCCGTGCTGCAACAGCGCGAGGCGACCCTGGCCGGCGCGCGGATCGACCAGGAGCGCACGACCATTCGGGCCCCCATCAACGGGATTGTGGTCGACAGAGCCGTGGACGAGGGCCAGACCGTGGCTGCCAGCCTCTCTGCGCCGACCCTGTTCACCATCGCCCAGGACCTCAGCCAGGTGCAGATCGATGCCCAGATCGACGAAGCCGATATCGGTCAGATCCGCGAGGGGCAGTCGGTCAGCTTTACCGTTGATGCCTACCCGGCGGTCCAGATGACCGGCGAGGTCGAGCAAATCCGCCTGGCACCGACGACCTTGCAGAACGTGGTCACCTATACGGTTGTCGTGTCGGCAGCGAACCCGGGCCAGCGATTGCTGCCGGGCATGACGGCCAACATGGATATCGTCACCGGTGAACGCGAAGATGTGCTGGTGGTCACCAATGCGGCCTTGCGGTTCCGTCCGTCGCCGGCCTTGGCCGACCGGACCGATGCGCTGCCGGAAGCCGGCGCTGGCGGACCCCGCCGCGGTGCGGGTGGTCCGGGCGGCGGCCGCGGCGGGCCTGGCGGGCAAATGGCCCGGATGGCCGAGCAGCTCGGTCTGACCCAGGACCAGCAGGAGCGGGCGCAGCAGGCTTTCCGTTCGGCGTTCGGGCGCGCTGCGGCCCAGGCCCAGTCTGGCGGAACGTTCGACCGGGCTGCCGTTCAGCAGGAAATCGATCGCGAGCTGCAAACCATCTTCACGCCGGAGCAGATGGCGCAATATCGCGAGATCTCGCGGCAGGCCCGCGAGACGCGTCCGGGCACTGTGTGGGTCGAGACCGCTGAAGGCCGGCTCGAGGAGCGTCGCGTGCGTCTTGGCATCAGCGACAGCCAGAATACCGAGGTCGTGGGCGGCAACCTGCAGGCGGATGAAGCCGTCATCGTCCGCGCGCGTGAGGTGCGCGAATGAGTGCGCTGATCGATTGTCGCAATCTCACCAAGACCTATGAGATGGGCGACACCACCATCAACGCCCTGGCCGGCGTGTCGATCACGATCAACCAGGGCGAATATGTTGCCGTCATGGGCGCGTCCGGGTCGGGCAAATCAACTTTCATGAACCTGCTCGGGGCACTGGACACGCCCACATCCGGAGAGCTGCAGGTGGCGGGCAACCGCCTGTCCCAGCTCAATGCGGACGCGCTTGCGGATTTCCGCTCCGGGTCCATCGGTTTCGTCTTCCAGCAGTTCAATCTGCTGCCGCGCACGCCGGCCGTGGAGAATGTGGCGCTGCCCCTGGTGTACGCCGGTGTGCCGGCCGCCGAACGCAACCGCCGCGCCCTGGCACGGCTGGAGCAGGTCGGACTGGCCGAGCGCAGTCACCATCACCCGAAACAGCTTTCCGGTGGTCAGCAGCAGCGCGTGGCCATCGCCCGGGCGCTGGTCAACGATCCGGCCATTATCCTGGCTGATGAGCCGACCGGGGCGCTCGACAGCCGCACGTCGGAAGAGGTCATGGCCATTTTCGATCAGCTCAATCGCGAGGGCATCACCATCATTCTGGTCACCCACGAACAGGATGTTGCCGATCATGCCAAGCGTCAGCTGGTCTTCCGGGATGGTCTTGTCGTGGAGGACCGGTCATGAACCTGTTCGCATCCATTCGCGTGGCTCTGGTCGCGCTGCGGGTCAATTTCCTGCGCAGTGCCCTGGCCATGCTCGGCATCATTATCGGCGTCGCGTCCGTCATCGTTCTGGTGTCCATCAGTGAGGGCACCAAGCGCGCTGTCGAGGCCCAGATTGACAGTTTCGGCGCCAATCTTCTGATCATCCGGCCGGGGTCCAGCATTTTTGGCGGGCGCCGTGGCGGGGCCGGTTCGGCCTCCCCGCTGACAGACCTTGATGTGCGCGCTGTGCGTGACGAGATCGCCGGTCTGTCCGGTGTGTCCGGTGAAGTTCGCACCAGTGTCAC
>JAYZXG010000216.1:0-3551 GCA_036141435.1 Pseudomonadota bacterium
CCGCTGTCAGCCAGATTGATGTGGCCTGGGCCTTGATCAGGGCACGCGTTTCCGGATCCACAAACGCCCCGCCGCCCAGCGCGAGCACCATCGGCGGCTCCTGCAGCAGGCGGGCAATGACCTTGCGTTCGCCTTCGCGGAATCCGGTTTCACCAAAATCGGCAAAAATCTCGCTGACCGTCCGGCCGGCCGCACGTTCAATCTCTTCATCCGCGTCCCGGAACGGCAGATCCAGCGCCTGGGCCAGGCGGCGGCCAACAGTTGTTTTTCCCACACCCATAAGGCCAATGAGGGTGATGGTTTTATCCGGCGCACGCTGCAAACTCATATCTTTGGTATAAAGCGTCTGGAAATCGCCGCAATCGCGGTTAGGCTCTTGCGCCGAAGAGTTTGCAGTGACCCGAGCGGTCACATCAGTATACGAGGGGATGTTCATGCGGGGTTTTCTGATCGGTTTTGCGGTCGTCGGGGTCCTTGCCTTGGCAGGTTTCGGCGCGCTTGTTCTGATCGCCGACGGCATGGAGCCCACTCGGGAAGAAGTCAGAGTAGAGTTGGATGATGATTTTCCGCGCTAGCCTGCTGGCCCTCGCGCTGGGCTCTAACGCCTTCGCGCAGGATGATATCGAGGTGCAGAGCCTCGACGCGCTCGATCCGATGGAAGTCGGTCTGCCCGGTGCCATTTTCGACATGACGCTGTGGGATGGCACGTCGGCCATGCTTGCGCGGACGGCGCTGAGCCAGCTGCCGGCGTCCGAAGGCACGGGGTACCGGTCCCGGGCTCTGGCCGAAATGGCCCGTGCGATCCTGGTCTCGGGCGGATATCCGCCATCCGGCGCCCGGGGTGAAACCGATCTGGCCGCCTTGCGGGCCGACCGCTTGCTGGCTGCCGGTGGCGCCTTTGACGGGTTCGACCTGCTGGAACGCACACCCAACCTCAATCGCAGTGCCGCCCTGGCGCGGATGCATGCCGATCTTGGCTTCGCCACGGAAAACATTGAACGCGCCTGTTATACCGCGCGGTCGCTCTTGGACGGACGAGACAGCGCCTACTGGGTGCGCGTGCGCGCCCTGTGCATGGCGGCCGAGGGGCAAAGTTCAGCGGCGGAACTGACGGCGGAGCTGGCCGACAGTATCGAGCCCGATGCCGATTACAATCGCATGTTCTTCGCCTTCACGCTGGGGCAAACGATTGATGCGGACATGCCGACCCTGGATAGCGCGGTGGATCTCGCGCTGTACCGGTTCACAGCAGCGGACCAGACCGCTGGGCCGTCTTTCGCGGACGGTGCGCCGAACTGGCTGGTCAACGCGGTCAGCCCGCCCCGTCTGCCCAATTTCCTTCAGACCGACGACCCGCAGGCCGAGCTGGCCCGGGCCCTGGAGCTGCAGGGCCATGAACGCCGGATTGCGCTGATTTCAGTGCTGGCAACACCGGGCGATAACGCTGCAGCGGCCACGGCCCTGAACACGCTGATGTCCGACGAGGACAATCTGCTCGACGGCATGCGTTTTTACGGACAGGACGTGTCCAGCATCCAGATCGATGCGCAGACGCTGGCCTTTGCAGAGCGTTTCGCCTTCGCAGCGATCCTGGCGGGTGATGCCCGCACGGCTCGCCACTGGTTGCGCGGCATGGTCGACGGCCCGGAGATGCCGCAGACCGATATGACAGAAGCCTCGGTCAAACCGGCCGGGGAAGACGCGCCCGAGCTGACGGGCGCCACCGCGGACTGGGAGCCGGCCGGGGCCGATGAAATCGTTGCCGTGCAGTTGGCCATGGCGCTCGTCGATGACCGGATCGAAACAGCGTCCATGGAAGCGCTGCTGGCCGCATATCTTGAACGTCATGGTGATGCGGTTCTCGCCGATGTCATCGCCTTGCAGCGACTGGGAGCTCCAACGGTTGAAAACCTTCGCGGGCGTCTGGCCGGGCGAGAGCCCGAGACCGTTTCACCCTATGTTCTCGCCATGGAAGAGGCAGCAGCGGTGGGCGCGCGGGCAGAGGCCGGCCTGTTTGCCGTGGCCGCCTTGAACGCCTCCGAGGATGTCGACACGATGGCCCGTGTTGCGCCGGTGCTGAACGCGCTGGGCTTGCGCTCGGCGATGCTGGAATTGCTACTGGAACGGTTGATCCAGCGATCCTCATGAGCCAGGCCTCGATCGGTTTGTTCCTGGACATGATGGCCGCCGAACGTGGCGCGGCCCGGAATACGCTGGACGCCTATCGCCGGGACCTCGAGGACGTGGCAGCCCGGCTGGCTGCGAGAGGTGAGGGTCTGGACACGGCGCAGACAGCAGACCTCGAACGCATCCTGGCGGACCTGCGTGCGGACGGTCTGTCTCCGGCAACATCTGCAAGGCGCCTGTCAGCGCTCAAGCGCTATTTCCGGTTCCTGCTGTCGGAGGGCATGAGAGAGGACGACCCCAGCCATACGCTGAGTGGCCCCAAACAGGGGCGAAGCCTTCCGAAAATCCTTGCCGAGGCCGATGTGGACCGCCTGTTCGAGGTCTGTTGCACCCGCTCGGATGCCGCTGGGCTGCGAACGCGAGCGCTGATGGAGGTGCTCTATGCCGGTGGGCTGCGCGTGACCGAACTGGTCAGCCTGCCCCTGCAGGCATTCGCGACGGGTGAGCGCATGATCTTCGTCCGGGGAAAGGGCGGCAAGGAACGCCTGGTGCCGATGACGCCGTCTGCATTGGATGCGGTTGAGGCCTATCGCTCCGTGCGCGCATCGCACCTGCCCAAATCGGCGGAAGCCAAATCCCGCGCGGAGAAATTCCTGTTTCCCTCGGCGACGTCCAAACAGGGTCACATGACGCGGGAGCGTTTTGCCCAGATCCTGCGAGAGCTGGCCCTGGAAGCCGGACTTGATGCCGCGAAGATTTCACCGCACGTCCTGCGGCATGCCTTTGCCACACACCTGCTCAGCCGCGGTGCCGATCTGCGGAGCGTCCAGGTGCTGCTGGGCCATGCGGACGTTTCCACCACCCAGATCTATACGCACGTCCTCGATGAGCGGTTGAAGCAACTGGTCAATTCCGCCCATCCGCTGGCGAAGAAGAGCTGAGATAGCGCTCAACCTCGGCATTGAACCGGGTGAGGGCGCTCTCGAAGCGACCGAAGGTCAGAGTCGTGTTCGCGCCGCTCTTCAGACCCGTCTGGATGGATTCGTTGATGTCGAAATCCTCGCGCAAGGTCATCTTCGTGATCTCGTGATTGCGCATCCAGTGGTCTCGTCTCTCCTCGGTGAAATCGGCGCGCGGGACCAGGGTGGAAATCCGGATCTGCGTGCGGTCTGCCGATAGCGGATCAGCGTGGATCCAGGCGACATGATCCTGCATCAACAGGAACTGGTCCGCCGCCATCAGGGAGTAGAGGATATTCGCGTGATCGCGGATGGCCGGGTCTTCGCCGTCATGCGGCTTGAATGTGCTGACGGATACTCGTGGCAGAATGGAGCGCATGTGCCGGCCCAGCATCTGGAAGCTGGAGAGATTGTCGAGGAAGTGCGGCCCGATCGTGTTCTTGTGGGCGACCCGGAAATGATAGG
>JAYZXG010000217.1:0-18676 GCA_036141435.1 Pseudomonadota bacterium
ACCCGGTTCACGCCCTCTCTGAAGGGGCGGGAATGCCCGGGTCGGCGGGCGATCTTCTAGCGTTCATGAGCGGGCCTTGAGGCCGGGCTTACTGGATTTGCTTGCTCAGATACTGGTCGTGGTCCTCGAACTGTTCGAGGCATTTGTGCATGGCGCGACGGATTTCGGTCATTCGCCGGTCGAGCATTTCGTCGGACAGGTGATCGATGACCGGGTGGTAGCGCTTCGGGTGCAGGTTTTGTCCCTGGAAGACGGCAAACCAGCTGTGTTCGCCAAACAGCTCGTTGTCATGTCGATACAGCCGGCCGTTCTCGAGATAGATGCCGATGCGCTGGCGCAGGGTTTCGGGAATTTCCATGTTGCGGATGTAATTCCAGAACGGGCTGTCGGTTCGCTGCGTGGCGCAGTAGTGCAGGATGATGAAGTCCCGGACCTGTTCGAATTCGGCCAGCGTGCGCTCGTTGTAGTATTCGATGTCGCGCTCGTTGAAATGCTTGTCCGGGAAATTCGTCATCAGGCGCGCGATGGCGGTCTGGATCAGGTGGATCGAGGTTGATTCCAGCGGCTCGAGGAAGCCTCCGGCGAGACCCAGGGCCACCACATTCTTGTTCCAGGGCTTCTTGCGAATGCCGGTCTTGAAACGCAGGAAGCGCGGCTCCGAGATCGGCGCGCCGTCCAGTCCGGACTGCAGCTTGGCGCAGGCTTCGTCGTCGCTGATGTACTCGCTGCAGTAGACATGGCCACTGCCAAGTCGGTTCTGCAGCGGGATGCGCCATTGCCATCCGGATTCGTGTGCGGTCGCACGCGTGAACGGCGTATTGGGCCCCGCGAGCTCGCAGGTCTGGGCGACGGCCCGGTCGACCGGCAGGTAGTGAGACCAGTCATCATATCCGGACTTCAGGGTCTGCTCGGTGAGCAGGCCGCGGAAGCCGGTGCAGTCGATGAACAGATCTCCGGATACTTCTTCCCCCGATTCAAGCTTCACACTGTCGATGAAACCGTCTTCAGGACGCTGCTTAACCTCGACGACCTTGCCCTCGATGCGCTGAACGCCGCGCGACTCTGCGACCTCCCGCATGTACTTGCCATAGAGGCTGGCATCGAACTGGTAGGCGTACTCGATCGTGGCGAGGGGAGAGCCCTGAACATTCGGGTTCGGGTGAGCAAACTTGTTCACCTTGGACGCCAGGACCTGGAGATTGTAGTCGTCGATGGGATGCGCGTCGGCCTTGCGGGAATGGCGAAGCCAGAAATGGTGAAAATGGATCCCCTCCATGTTCACGCCATAGGGGCTGAACGGGTGGAAGTACCGGTCGCCGATCTGCCCCCAGTTCACAAATTCGATGCCCAGTTTGAACGTGGCATTGGTGCGGCGCAGATATTCCTTTTCATCAAGCCCGACGAGCTTGTTGAAATAGCGGATATGCGGAATGGTCGCCTCGCCGACACCGACCGTGCCGATCTCCTCGGATTCAATCAACCGGATCCGGATCTTGGGATTGCGGAGCAAGATGGAGAAGGCTGCGGCCGCCATCCAGCCGGCCGTTCCGCCGCCGACAATCACGATTTCCCTGATGTTCTCGTCTCGCATTTCTCTTCCCCAATTTCCTAGGCGCTGGCCCCTGACCACGCATACTTTTCCAAGAAGGCCCGATGCGTTGGCATCTGGGTGACGGCGTTGGTCATCGCCGTTGTCATGGACTGCAGACTCCTCGCTATCCCCGCACGGTCGACGGTGCCCACGATCGGGTCAACGGATTTCGGCACAATATTCTGTCCCAGCAGCACGGCGACCCAGCTGGGTTTGGAAAACAGTTCGTCTTCATAGCGGAAGACACGACCCGCCTCCCGGAACAGCTCGATCCGCTGGGTCAGGGAATCGGGCACCTCCATCGTGCGTGTGTGGTTCCAGAAGGGGCTGTCGTCCCGCTCGGTGGCCTTGTAGTGCAGGATGATAAAGTCCCGAACCTGTTCGAACTTTTTCACAAGCTGGCGGTTGTATTCGTCGCGGACACTGGCCGGCAAATCCGCTGACGGGTACAGCGCGATGAACTTGCTGATGCCTTCCTGGATCAGGAAGAGCGATGTTGATTCCAGGGGCTCGAGGAAGCCGCCTGACAGCCCGATGGCAACGCAATTCTTCTCCCATAACCGGGCGCGGTGGCCGGTCCGGAAGCGGATCTTGCGAGGCGAGCCGATTGCAGGTCCGTCGAGGTCCTTCAGCAGGCTGTCGATCGCTGCATCATCACTCATCAGGCTGCTGGAATAGATATGGCCATTCCCGGTCCGGTGCTGGGTCGGGATCCGCCATTGCCAGCCCGCCTCTTTGGCGGTCGAGATGGTGTAGGGGAGGATCTCGCCCGACAGCTCACAGGCGACGGCTTGCGCGGTGTCGCAGGGCAACCAGTGCGACCAGTCCCTGAACGGTACGTCGAGCGCCTTGTCGATGAGCAGGCCCCGAAATCCGGTGCAATCAAAGAACAACTCGCCCGGTATGGCCGATCCATCTTCCAGTTCGATCTGCTGGATAAAGCCCGTTTCCGGATCCTGGACCACTTCGGTCACCTTGCCCTCGATCCGGCGCACACCGCGTTGCTCTGCGTAATTGCGCAGGAAAAGCGCGTATTTGGTCGCATCGAAGTGATAGGCGTATCGCAGCTGCGAGAGCACGGAGCGCGGATTGGGGTCCGGCATCGCGAACTTGCCGGCCTTGGCAGCAACAGCGCTCAGGCTGAAGTCCTCGATCGTGCTGGACGGGTTCTGCTCGAGATGGCGCAGCCAGAACTGGTGAAAATCAATTCCGTTCATATCTGCCCCGTGAGGGCCGAACGGATGGAGATAGTCCTCGCCGAGCCGTCCCCAGTTCACGAACTTGATGCCGAGCTTGAACGTCCCGCTCGTGGCCTTGAGGAATTCGGCCTCCGGGATGCCCAGCATGGCGTTGAAATTGATGATGTCCGGGATCGTCGCCTCGCCGACGCCAATCGTGCCGATCTGCTCGGATTCCACCAGGGAAATCCGGACCGCGTGGGCTGGCAGCATGCTCGACAGGGCGGCTGCGGTCATCCAGCCCGCTGAGCCGCCGCCCACGATAACGATCTGCTTGATGGTGTCGGGGGCTGTCTCAGGCATAATTCTGTTTCTCGAGATATTGCTTCAGCTTGCCCACATACAGGTGATGCGGTGGCATCTTGGTGACAAGTTGCTGGACGGAATTGCGGATCTGGCCAAGGTTAGACTGTGATTGTGTGCCGCTGACACCGTCGACCTGGCGGTCATACTGGTCCGGCCTCCGTCCCATCCCCCAGTGGGCGATGGTCCAGTCCTCTTCGTTGAACGGTTCCAGATCAAAGCTGGTCAGGAGACCCCGATTGGAGAACTGGGCAAGTTTGCGGTCCAGTTTTCCGCTCTGCGTCTGCCGGCGTGCCGCCTGCCAGTATTCCGTCTCCGGCCCGCCATCCGCGGTCATCAGGGCATCGTGGAAAATTGCGGCGTGCTCGACATCGTCCTGGAAGCGCCGGTTGAATTCGCGGCGTTCGATAGCGGGATCGGCGTGGGCCGGGATCAGCTCCAGCAGTCGTTCAATGTCTCGCTGCAGCATCATCATCGGTGCCGGGGTCAGCGGCTCGATGACGCTGGCCGCATGTCCGATCGCGACACAATTGCCAACCCAGGCCTCCTCGAGATGGCCGAGGGCGGCGGTATGCGCCGGTGCCTCGTCAGAGGCCGTCCCGGCTTCACCGATCCGCAGTGTGTGTCGGGCGTTTTGCAGATGAGTTGTCGCCGTCCAGCCCGTCTCATCGGCATCGATGGTGCGGCAGGGCGGGCCCAGCGCGTCGGTTGGCGCGCTGGACAGGCTGAAGCCGATACTGCGCGCCGCGCGGAATGTGCCTCCGGCGGCTTCAACGACATGCCGCGACAGGCCACTTGCATCCACAACCAGGTCTGCTTCAAGGCGTTCGTCCGTCTCCAGGTGAACGATGGAGCGGGTATCGCTTTCAAAGGTTATGGAGCGGATGTTGGCGTCAATGCGCCGAACATCGGTCTCGCGGATCTTGCGGTCCAGCAGCGCGACCCATTCCTCCGCGTCGAACTGATAGCCGTACTCGGCGCTGGCCAGAACCGATTTCGGATCGGCCGGCGGATGGGCGAACTTGCCGGCAAGCGCAGCCTGGGCCGAGATGAGCAGGGGCTCCAGCCCAACGCTTTCGCGTGTCAGGTAATGGCGCAGCGGAATGCCGCTGGGCGTTGGCAGCGGCGCGTGATGGCATTGCATCCATGACCGGCCGGCCAGCCACTGCCGAAAATGGGTGCCGAACGAGAATGATGTCGCGCTCTGCAGCATGAGTGTCGGCTCATCGAGCCCGAGCCGGAGCAGGAAGTTGTAAGCGCCCGGACCGGTCGCTCCGCCATACAGGCGATCGTCTTGCCGCGTGTCGGCGCCAACGACCTGGAGAATGTGATATCCGCTGCCCAGGCTGAGCGACAGGCTGAGGGTGGCGAGGCTTCCGGCCAGGCCGCCGCCGCAGATGATGATGGTTTTGCTCCGGGGGGTCATGGGATCGCGCATCAGCCTCTGCTTTACATCTTGCCGGCGCTGACGAGCGGTGAGCCCGATGCTGCCCCATGTCGGCGCAGGAACTCCACCTGCGTCGGTGTCGTCTCGACTTCCCGGGCCGTATCGATGCGGATCTGTTCAAGCCGGGCTTCGACCTCCGCCAACGAGTAACGGTCAACGCGGGGATCATGTCCCTCCGGGATCAGGTTCTGGCCATGCATGACCGCGACCCAGCTGGGTGGCAGGAAAACGCCGAACTCGTACTGCAGGACGTAGCCGCGTGCGTTCCACGCCGACAATTTCTCCTGCAGGCTGTCCGGAAGTTCCATGGCCTGGAAATAGCGCCACATCTCGCTGTCATCGCGTTGGGTGGCGACATAATGCAACAGCAGGAAGTCCCTGACGCGCTCGAAGTTCAGGCCCATGCGCGCATTGTATTCGTCGATGTCGAGCGGATTGATCCCGGTACGCGGGAATAACTCGATCAGTGTTGTGATGCCTTCCTGGATCAGGTGTATCGACGTCGACTCCAGAGGCTCGAGGAAGCCTGCCGACAAGCCAATCGACACCACATTGCGGTTCCAGAACTTCTTGCGGCGACCGGTCTTGAAGAAGAGCTGCTTGGGCTCCGCCAGGGCCGGGCCATCCAGCGTGCTCATCAACTGGTGGGTCGCCTCATCGTCCGAGATGAACTCATTCCAGTAGACATGACCATTGCCGGTGCGGTGCTGGAGTGGAATTCGCCATTGCCAGCCTGCGGTGCGGGCGGTTGCCCGGGTGAAGGGGCGCAGTTCGCCGCGTGACTCGCACGGCACCGCGACAGCCCGGTTGCATGGCAGCCAGTGGCTCCAGTCGTCATAACCGGTCTTCAGCTCCTGTTCGATCAACAGGCCGCGGAAGCCCGAGCAATCGACGAAGAGGTCCGCTTCAATAACGTGCCCGTCCTCGAGCTTGATGGAGCTGATATGGCCGCTCTCTCCATCCATGTCGACTTCAACGGCGCGGCCCTCGACCCGGCGGACACCGTTCGCCTCGCTGAACGCCCGGAGGAACTTGGCATAGAGCCCGGCGTCGAACTGGTAGGCATAGCCAAAATTGGAGCCGATCTCGTTGACATCGCCTTCCGGTATGCGGAAGCGGCCCTGTTCGGCGGCCAGGATGGGATAGGAGTAATCGCTGAGCCGGTGCGTGCCTCCGGCTTTGCGCAGCTTCAGCCAGAATTGATGGAAGTCCAGTTCATCGATCGGGACACCATAATCACCGAAGGGATGAATGTAGTGGTCACCCTTCCGGCCCCAATCGCAAAATTCAATACCGAGCTTGAAGGTTGCCTCGGTCGATTTCATGAACGTGGCTTCGTCGATACCGAGGGCCTGATTGAAAAACCGAATATGTGGCAATGTTGCCTCACCGACACCTACGGTGCCAATCTGATCCGATTCAACCAGAGATATATCAAGGTTTAAGTCTTTGAATTTGTGAGACAATGCGACCGCTGTCATCCAGCCGGCTGTTCCTCCACCCAAAATACAAATTCGTGAAATCACGCTCACGGTCGGCCCTCGATGGCTCATTTTTCTCCGCCCAATATGGATTGCCTATTGCAAAAAGCAACTGAGTTATGACAACGTTGGTAATTACAGAAAGGGTTGGCTGAAGGGATTCAGTCCACGGATACATTTCAGGGGAGAATGCACGTGACAAAGACAAGCAAAATGGGCCGTTGGCGGCTCACCAAATATGCGCTGATGGGAACCAGCGCGCTCATGACGGCCATGGGGACTCAGGCCGCATACGCTCAGGACGCTGAGACGGATGAAGATGCAGAAGTGATCACCGTAACGGGTGTCCGCGCTGCTCTGCAGACCGCTCGTAACACCAAGCGTGAAGCGGATACCTTTGTTGACTCCATCACAGCCACCGACGTCTCGCAGCTGCCGGATCTTTCCGTAGCCGAGGCGCTCGCTCGCGTTCCGGGTGTCGTGACCCAGCGCTTCGAGCTTGGCGGCAGTGACGGTGACTTCCCCTCTCCGGAAGGCTCCGGCAACATCGTCCGTGGTCTCCAGTACGTCCGTTCCGAATTCAACGGTCGTGACGCATTCTCTGCTAACGGTGGTCGTGCCCTGGAATGGGCCAGCATCCCGCCGGAGCTGATCGGTGCGGTAGAGGTCTTCAAGAACCAGACGGCCAGCATGATCGAAGGCGGTCTTGCCGGTACCGTGAACCTGCGCACCCTTGAGCCGTTCGATCGCAATGATCGTATCGCTGTCGTGGTCGCTGACACGATCTATACCGACCAGGCTGAAGAGTGGAGCCCGGGTCTCAGCGTGATCCTCGGCGATCGCTGGGAAACCGATGCCGGTGAATTCGGCCTGTTGGGTTCTTTCTCGACGTCCGAACTCCAGTCTTCCATCAACGGCTTCCAGTACGGCCCGCTCCTCGCGGTTCCGAACCCGGACGCGCCGGGCACCACCATGGCTCTGCCGGGTGGCTGGCAGGCACGTGATGCCGAAATCGGTCGTGACCGTGACAGCTTCTACGTTGCCGGTCAGTGGCGTTCCAACGATGGCAACATGGAGCTGACGCTCAAGGCGACCCGCGTTGAGAACACCGTCCAGACGGATGAGCGCACGATCGAATTCTTCACCGATGCGGAATCCTGGGCGGCTTGGTCCATCCTGGAAGACTCCAGCTCCCGCAATATCGTTCCGTTCACATCTGCGGGCATCCCGCGTTGTAACGGTGCGGGCGAAGCCGCCAATGGCGGTATCGGCATCTGTGAAAACCTGATCCCGGTTGATGGTGGTCTGATGGAGTCCGGCGTGGTCTCCAACAACCTTCGTGACTGGCTGGGTCAGACCGGCAACCTGCAGACACCGCTGCAGTCGCTGGCGATTGCCCAGACGAACGAGTCCGTGACGCAAGATTTCAGCGCCAACTTCCAGTGGCGTGTGAATGATCGTCTCTACATCGAGCTCGATGGTCACTACACCGATGCGGAAGCCACGATGGACCGTCTGTGGGCCGGTGGTAACCACTTCGCCGACTATCGTTTCGATTTCTCCGACACCGAAAATCCGGAAATCGAGCTGTTCCTGTCGGATTCTGTTCGCCTCGCCGATTGGGGTGGAACCTTCCGTGGTGCTGACCCGGGTGTCCTGGGTGATCTCGGCGATCCGCGTTACGCTTTCCTGCTCTACGCAGCTGACCAGTTCGAAGACAATACGGGTGACCTCTACGCTCTGCGCGGTGATGCCCTGTATGAGTTCGATGGTGACGGCTGGTTCGACTCCGTCGAATTCGGTGCACGCTTCTCGCAGCGCGAGCAGACCAACCGCAATGCCGGCCTGAACTGGGGTGGTATCGCTCCGCCGTGGGCTGGTGGTTACCTGCCGTACGCAAACCGCGCGGACTCCGGTGCCTACGACGTGGCCGACTTCTCTGGCTTCCAGGGTGGCGGCGTGTTCCTCGGTGACATCACCTCGATCGTCTTCCCGAGCCGCATGCAAATGCAGGACTACGAAGCGTTCGTGAACTCGCTGGCCAATGAGCCGCTGATCGCTTCCGGCCCGAACGGTGACGGAAACCTTCAGATTGGTGACTGGGTGCCGCTGCGTCAGAACGGCATGGTTGACTATGTCAATCGCGGTAGCGAAGGCTCTGTGCGTGAGGAGACCACGAACCTCTACGCTCAGTTCAACTACGGCCAGGAATTCTCCAACGGCCAGTCTGTCAGCGGTAACTTCGGTCTGCGTTATGTTCGCACCGAGACCACCGGTGGCGGTATCGCCTCCTTCGCGGAAATGGCTGAGGACAACCCGGCTGACCCGCTTCAGCCGCGTGACTTCCTGCCCGAAACCGCTGCGTTCCTCGATCAGGCCAATACGCCGAACACGATCGACGCCAGCTACGAGTACTTCCTGCCGTCCTTCAACCTGCGTTGGGACCTGAACGATGAGATGCTGGTGCGTTTCGCGGTCAGCGAAGCCATCGCTCCGGCTGACATTGCGGCCCTGAACTCGAACCAGGCGACCATCGCCGAGCTCGGTTTCGTGGTTGACGATACGGCAACGCCGCCGGTCATCTCCGATATCGTTCTGGGCGCTCTGCGCGTCTATGGCGGTAACCCGGACCTTGACCCGGTTGAGTCCACCAATATCGACCTCTCCTACGAGTGGTATTTCGGTGACGATGGCCTGTTCTCCGCATCCCTGTTCCACAAGGATATCCGGAACATCATCGTTTACGGTGACGAGACCATCGATGCGGTCACGCTGGATGGTTACACGGTTCCGGTCATCTACTCCGGTAACCTGAACCTGAACGACGGTACGGTTGAAGGTCTGGAACTGTCCTACCAGCAGTTCTTCACCCAGTGGCCGGGCCTGTGGGGTAACCTGGGTGTCCAGGCGAACCTGACCTTGCTCGACTCCGAAACGACGGCGCTTCCGTCCGTTCGTGACACCGAAGGTGATGGCGTAGAGGGCTTCCTCTCGGTCTATCGCTGGGATGTCAGCGACCTGCTGGGTCTGTCTGACACGTCCTACAACCTTATCGGTATCTATCAGGATGATCGCTTCGAGGTTCGCGTCGCCTACAACTGGCGTTCCGCTTACTACAGCTCGTACCGTGACTACATCACGGGTAACCCGATCCTCCAGGATGACATCGGCTTCCTCGATGCTTCATTCCGCTGGGACGTCACGGACAATCTCCAGTTCCGTGTACAGGCCGCTAACCTGCTCGATACGCAGGCGACGGCTCGCCAGGAGGTCGATGCTGCGGGCCAGACGTATGCCCGTTCAGTCTTCGACAATGATCGTCGCTTCGAATTTGGTCTGAGCTACACATTCTAATTCGAATGCTGACGAACAGACACTGAAGCTTAAGGAGGGGGCAGGCGTAACAGCCTGCCCCCTTTCTTTTATCGATTGGGTCAGCTGACCAATTGTGCCGAAGTTTCTGTTTTCTAGTTGAAATTTTGGGTGGATCCCGGTCCCGCGCATCGCCTCGATGAACCGATCGAGTGGCAGGCAGAGCGACCGGAAACCCCCGGTGATCAATCGTGATTGATCAGTACGGCGGCGCTGACACAGCGCCCGGCTATCAGCCGCCATGGAGACCTGCAGATGACTTTTAACCTCGACTTGTCGACCCGCCTGCCGCTGGTTTCAGCGTTCGCATTGACGCTTTCAGCCTGTCAGCCCGCGGCCGACAACGCTCCGGCTGATACGAGCGATGCAACTCCGGCGGCGCCTGCTGAGGAGAGCTCGGCCATTACCGTGTCCAATGGCACGGACAGCGTGGTGATCGACCCGGCCAACTGGCCTGAGGGGCGCTCCGGCGTCGAACGCGATCCGGAAATCGAGGCGTTCATCGCTGATCTGGTCTCGCGCATGACCGTCGAGGAAAAAGTCGGACAAGTCATTCAGGCGGATATCTCGGAAGTCACGCCTCAGCTGGCTGCTGAATACAATCTCGGCTCGGTGCTGAATGGCGGTAATTCCGGCCCGGGCGACGATAACTTCGCACCGCCGGCTGCGTGGCTCGAACTCGCCGATGAATACTATTTCGCGTCGACGGATACGTCGGACGGTGGACTGGGTATCCCGATTATCTGGGGAACCGATGCCGTGCATGGACACTCCAATATCGTCGGCGCCACGCTCTTCCCGCACAATATTGGCCTCGGCGCGGCCAATGATGCCGATCTGATCCGGCGTATCGGCGAAATTACCGCGTTGGAAATCCGCGCCACGGGGCAGGACTGGACCTTCGCGCCGACCCTTGCCGTCGTCCAGAATGATACCTGGGGCCGGACCTATGAAGGCTATTCCGAACGCCCGGAAATCGTCGCCAATCTGAGTGGACCGATGGTGGAAGGCCTGCAGGGCGCCCCCGACGGCGATGACCTGCTCGGCGCTGACCATATCGTCGCGACCGCGAAGCACTGGGTCGGAGATGGCGGCACGGTGCGCGGCCTGGACCAGGGCGATAACCGCTCAACGGAAGCTGATATGCGTGACATCCACGCGGCTGGCTACATGCCGGCGATCGCCTCCGGTGTGCAGACGGTTATGGCCTCTTTCAACTCCTGGCATGGCGTGAAAATGCACGGCAATGGCGCAATGTTGACCGATGTCCTGGTGGACCGCATGGGCTTTGACGGCTTTGTCGTCGGCGACTGGGAAGGCCATGGCCAGATCGCCGGGTGCGAAAATGAAAATTGCCCCCAGGCCCTGCTTGCAGGCGTGGACATGTACATGGCTCCGGCGAGCTGGCAGGAGCTTCATGGCAACCTGTTGGCCCAGGTCGAGGATGGCACGATCCCGATGGAGCGGCTGGACGAGGCGGTGACCCGGATCCTTCGCGTGAAGGCGCGAGCCGGCCTGTTCGATGGCGTGGCGCCGTCTGCCCGGACGCATGCCGGCGATTTCGACCTGATCGGCAGCGAGGCGCACCGTGCGGTCGCCCGCGAAGCCGTCAGAAGCTCCCTGGTCCTGTTGAAGAATGAAGGCGGGCTCCTGCCGCTCGACCCGAGCAGCACGGTCCTGATCGCCGGGGATGGTGCCGACAATATTCGCAAACAATCCGGTGGCTGGACGATCAACTGGCAGGGCGATGGCCACACCAATGAACAATTCCCGGGCGGCCAGTCCATTTTTGACGGTTTCCAGGATGTATTCCCGGCTGCCGGCGGCACTGTGATCCTCAGCGAGGATGGCAGCTATAGCGAACGTCCCGACGTTGCGGTCGTGGTCTTCGGCGAAGAGCCCTACGCGGAGTTCGTTGGTGACCAGGAATACGTGAACTTCCCGGACGAATCCGGTCTGGAATTGCTGCGACAGTTCCAGGCGGATGGGATCCCGACTGTTGCGGTTTTCCTGTCCGGCCGCCCGCTGTGGATGAACCGCGAGCTTAACGCGTCCGACGCTTTCGTCGCCGCCTGGCTGCCGGGTTCTGAAGGCGGTGGTATTGCCGACGTGCTGGTCGCGGATGCAGACGGAGATGCGCGTCATGATTTCACAGGCCGGCTGTCCTATTCCTGGCCGCAGCGCGCAGACCAGACCGTGCTCAACCCTCATGATGAGGGCTATGACCCGCTGTTCGCGTTTGGCTATGGCCTCTCCTACGCCGAGCCGGGCGAGAGCCTCGGCACCCTGAGCGAGGAGGACGGACTGCCGGATGCGGCGTCCGGTGACAACATTGCGCTGATGCAGAGTGGCCGCCCGGCGGGAAGCCTGCAGCTGGTTCTCGAGGATGGTGGCGAGACGCTTGCGGTTTCTGGACCTGACGCGGTCAGCGCTGCTGGCAATGTCAGCCTCACCCTGGATGATCGCGATGTCCAGGATGACAGCCGCAGGATCAACTGGGCCGGAGCCGCATCTGTGCGGGTTGAAGGCGCTGCGGGTCCATTCCAGGGCGACCAGCTTCTGCAGATCTCCTATCAGGTGACAGAGCGCGGCGACGGCCGGGCATACCTTGCAATGGCGTGCGGCGAAGCGTGTGAAGGCGCGCTGGATGTGACAGCCGGCATCCGACTGGCCGAGGGCAAGGGATGGCGCGAGGCGCAGATCCCCATGCGCTGTTTTGCCGATGCAGGTGTTGACCTGGCCGCCGTCGATGTGCCGCTGGTGATCACCGGATCCGAGGGGCTTGAGTTGTGGATCGACGATGTCTCGGTCGGCGGCGAGGCGAGCGAGAGCGTGGCGTGCGAGCTCTAGCGCGCTGTTGTTGACCGGGTGATCGCCCCAATTCGTCTGTTGAGCAGGCGATCGGGGCGACACACCGCTTCGCTCTGGCGGTGTCGTGGACCCGCATCGGGCGAGAAATGGTGAGTTGGTACAACGCCAGATCGTTGTGTGATTGGAGGCGCTGCTTTATTGGACCTTCTGCATGGATAGCCAAACCATCCGTTCGCAGATGAGAAGGGAGACATCCGGGTAACATGGCCAACATTTTCGACGTCGCGAAAAAAGCCGGTGTATCGGTAAAGACTGTATCTCGCGTGATGAACCACGCAGAGAGCGTCCGCGAGTCCACGCGCGAGCGTGTTGTTGCTGCCATGACAGAGCTCAATTACAGCCCGAGCCATGCGGCGCGGGAGTTGCGCTCACGGCGCTCCCGGTCGATCGGCATGCTGTTCGGCGCCACCGAAAGCGGTTTCCAGGCCCGGTTTCACCATGCCGCACTGAGAGCATGCGATGCCGCCGGATACTTCCTGGCCGGAGGCTTTTTTGACGAGAGTGCGAAGGATTGGGACCGCCAGCTGAGCGCGTTCCTCGCGCGCACACGGGTTCAGAACATGATCCTGATCCCGCCGATCTGCGGATCCACCGTCCTGCACAAGACCCTTATGGACAGGGGTGTGTCCTTTGTTCTTATCTCGCCGACGCAGCACACCCCGAACGCGGCTTCGATCTGTATCGATGACCGGCGCGCGGCGCGCGAGATCACCGAGCATCTCATTGGTCTGGGGCATCGAAAAATCGGTCATCTGTCCGGCGCTCCGGATCATATTTCCTCGGAATTGCGCCTCGGCGGCTATGAAGACGCAATGCAGGAGCTTGCTGCCAGCGAAGGGCGCTCCGAGGGGGTGGATTCCAACTGGGTCAAGCGCGGCTTCTTCGCCTTCGAGCGTGCAGTGGAAGCGGCGGAAGAAATGCTGTCATCTCCCGATCGGCCAACGGCGATTTTCGCTGCAAACGATGAAATGGCATCTGCGGTCTATTTCGTGGCGAGCAAGCTGGGACTGCGGATCCCGGAGGACCTGTCGGTTGTCGGATTCGATGACGTGCCGATCGCCCAGACCATCTGGCCGACCCTGACAACTGTTGCCCAGCCTTACGAGGAAATGACCCGTGCGGCCGTTGAAAAACTGACTGCATCTGAGGGTCATCAGGCGTCGTCCGGAGCGCTCGATGTGCTGACTTTGGGCTATGAAATCAAGCTCCGGCACTCCACGGCACCGCCGGCATCCTGACCTGCCAGGCTCTGCAAAACTGTCTCCCGGTCGGCGCATGTCGACATGACAAGGTTGGACAATCTTGTTGACAAGGCGGCCCCCGACGATAGCCTGTTCAATGGCTTAAATGATCTTTGGGGTGACTGATCCGATGCGGGTCAAAAACGGTCTTTATTCTGCGTCGCCTGCGGCAGCGGCATTGTGCTTGATCAGTGCTGATGCGTATGCGTCCTGCACGCTCGACGCCGATGTCAGCGCCATGCCGTCGGGATGGCGTCTGGCCTGGTCCGACGAATTCAATGCCGACGAGCTCGACGCGTCCAAATGGAATCGGGAAACCGATTGTTGGGGCGGCGGCAATGATGAACGCCAGTGTTATACGGACTCCCCGCGCAATTCCCGCCTTGAGGATGGTTGCCTTGTCATCGAGGCCCACCTGGAGGAATCGACAGGGCCGGCCTGGCCAGAACGTCTCCATGACGGGCTGACCGAAGCGCAACGGACCGAAATCCGGACCCAACCGGTCACGTCCGCCCGTCTCAACACGCAGGGCAAAGCCGACTGGCGCTATGGACGCATTGAAGTGCGTGCAAGGCTGCCCGAGGGGCAGGGCAGCTGGCCGGCGTTCTGGATGCTGCCGAGCGATGAATATTATGGCGGATGGGCGCTTTCCGGCGAGATCGACATCCTGGAAACCGTCAATCTCGGCGAGCCCTGCCCGACATGTCCGGGTGGGAACGAGAACCACGTTCTGGGAACGTTGCACTTTGGCGGCGCCTGGCCGCACAACACCTATCGCAATCGCGAGGCCTACCTGCCAGTCACCGAGCGCGGCAACCAGCAATTCCACGTTTTCGCAGCGGAATGGACCGAAGGCCGTGTGGAATGGTTCCTCGATGGCGAGAGCTATGGCTTCCTGACCGAGGCCGACTGGCACTCGGACTCCGAGCGGGCAGACGGTCGGCCGTTCGCGCCGTTCGACCAGGAGTTTTACCTCATTTTGAATCTGGCAATCGGCGGACACCTCGCCGAGAGCCGCAATCTGGGTGGGGTGGATTACGAGGCACTCCCGCGCTCCATCCTGATTGACTGGGTACGCGTATTCGATTGTCCAGCGGATATTGAAACGGCGATTTCCTGCCGTTCCAGCGCTGAAACGGACCAATAGGCCAAAGGATCAAGACAGTGACCGAGAGCACCGCGACGACGCGTCCCGAGGACCGTATTTCGATTTTTCATCGCCTGATCTATGGATCCGGTGCCTTTGCCAACAACCTGTTGGCGGGCTCGATCGGTGCGATGATGGTCGTGCTCAATATCGGTCTGGGCATGGATCCGGTCCTGGTTGGACTTCTCGGCGGTCTGCCGCGCTTCTTCGACGCCATTACTGACCCGATCGTGGGCTATATCTCGGACCGGACACGCACGAAGTGGGGCCGGCGCCGGCCCTTCATCTTCTTCGGTGCGATCGCGGCGGCCATTTCCTTTGCCATGCTCTGGCAATTCCCGGCCGGTCAGAGCGAGATGTTCTATTTCTGGTACTTCCTGATCGGGTCGTTCATCTTCTTCCTCGCCTACACGCTGTTTGCGACCCCGTGGGTGGCGCTGGGCTATGAGCTGACGCCGGATTACGACCAGCGCAATCTGCTGATGGGAACCCAGAACTTCATCGCGCAGATGGCGTATTTCATTCCGCCCTGGCTCGTGCTGTGGGCGCAGAATGACATGTTCGACAACATGGTTCAGGGCACGGCGGTCATTGCCTGGGTGCTTGCTGGCCTGGTGGCGTTCTTCGGTATTCTACCGGCCATTTTCCTGCGCGAGCGCATGGCGGAAGTTGCTGCCAAAGAGCTCGACGAAACCAAGGATCAGCGCCAGGGCATTATCGGCAATATCTGGGACTTCATGAAAGGCTTCGGAACGGCCTTGTCTTTCGTGCCATTCTTGAAGCTGTGCGCCGCGACATTCCTTGTCTTCAACGGTTTCATCATGATCGCGGCCTTCCAGTTCTATGTGGTGGCCTATTACATCTTTGCCGGCGACCTCGAGGCGGGCGCTGCACACAATGGCGCCGTGGATTCGCTTCGCATCTTGTTCTCCTTCGTGGCCGTGGCTGCGGTGGCCTGGTTTGCCACACGGATCGGCAAGCGGAAGATGTTCGGGATCGCGATCGGTCTCGCGGCCCTCGGCTATGGCTTGAAATGGTTCCTCTACAATCCGGAAGCGCCCTGGCTGTTGTATTTTGCCGCGCCGCTGATGGCGTTCGGCCTGGGTGGTCTTTTCACCCTGATGCCCTCGATGGTGGCCGATGTCGTCGACATGGACGAAGTGCGCTCCCACCAGCGTCGTGAGGGCATGTTCGCCTCGATTTTCTGGTGGGTGGTCAAGCTCGGCCAGGGCATGGCAACGGCCATGGGTGGCTTCCTGCTGGCCAGTACCGGATTTGACCAGGCGCTGGGTGGCGATCAGGCAGAATCCACCTTGTTCTGGCTGCGTGTGTGGGACGTCACGATTCCGGTCGTCTTCTACATGGTGGCGATCTGGCTGGTAACCACGCTGGATATCAGCCGCGAGAAGGCAGCCGAGGTGCGCAAGATACTCGAGGCACGCCGGGGCACGACGGGCGCCGCAGAGTCCACAAGCAACAACTAAAATGTAAAGCCCCGCCATTTGGCGAAGAGGCAGCGTACGCAGGGAAATCAGTCATGGATATGGCGAACGAATACAACTCGTCGGAGATGGCGATCGAGGAACGCATCCGCAACCTGTTGGCGGAGATGACGCTCGAGGAGAAGACTGGCCAGCTCAACCAGGTCCAGTGGAATGGCTGGGAAGCGTTTGATGCCCTGGCCGACGACGTGCGTGCGGGCCGGGTTGGCTCGGTGATCAATCTCGTTGATCGTGCGGCTGTGGATGCGCTGCAAACCATCGCGCGCCAGGAAAGCCGTCACGGCATTCCGCTCCTGATCGGTCGCGATGTCATTCACGGTTTCCACACCGTGATGCCGCTTCCGCTCGCCCAGGCCTCCAGCTGGAACCCCGAGCTTGTGCGCGATTGTGCCCGGATTTCCGCGCAAGAAGCCGCAGTCACCGGCGTCAACTGGACATTCGCTCCCATGATCGACGTAAGCCGCGATCCGCGCTGGGGAAGGGTTGCCGAAAGTTTTGGCGAAGATCCGTATCTGACCAGTGTCCTGGGCGCTGCGATGATCGACGGTTATCAGACCTCCGATCCGGCGTCGCCGGATACGATCCTGGCCTGTGCCAAGCACTTCGCCGGCTATGGCGCGTCAGAAGGTGGACGGGACTACAACTCCACCAACATCCCGCCCAACGAGATGCGCAATGTGCATCTGCCGCCGTTCAAGGCTGCTGTTGAGGCGGGCGTCGCTACGTTCATGACGTCCTTTGGGGATATCGATGGTGTTCCGGCCAGCGGCAATGAATGGCTTCTGACCGACGTCCTGCGCGAGGAATGGTCATTTGACGGCATGGTCGTCAGTGACTGGGAGTCCATCACCCAGCTGTGTACACACGGCATGTGTGAGGATGAAGTCGACGCTGCACTCGTCGCGGCACAGGCCGGCGTGGACATGGATATGGTTGGCGGTCTCTACAGCGCTCACCTGCCGCACCTTTGCGAATCCGGCGAGATCTCGATGCAGCGCATCGACCAGCTGGCCGGCAATATCCTCCGCACCAAGATCCGGGCCGGCCTCATTGACGGTGACAGGCTGGATCAGCACACCGAGGAGCCGGCCCGCATGACGGCTCTTGCCGTGGCGCGCCAGGCCGCGACCGAGAGCTGCGTGCTTCTGCGCAACGAGAAGGACACGCTGCCGCTTGCCAGTGACCAGATTTCCAGCCTTGCAGTGATCGGTCCCATGGCCAACGAGCCGGCCGAGCAGATGGGCACGTGGGTTTTTGATGGCAAGTCGGAACGCAGTGTTACGCCGCTTGATGCGATCAAGAGCGTGCTCGAGGGACAGGCCGAGGTTGATTTCGAGCCGGGGCTGGAGACGACACGCAGCCACGACCGGACGCATTTCACGCGTGCGGTTGAAGCGGCTGCTTCTTGCGATGTGGCTGTTCTCTTCATCGGTGAAGAAGCGATCCTCTCCGGTGAGGCCCATTGTCGTGCCGATATCACCCTGCCGGGCGCCCAGGCCGATCTTGTCCGCGCCATTCGCCAGACCGGGAAACCGGTCATCGGCGTGATCATGGCGGGGCGGCCGCTGGCGCTGGGCGATGTGATCGAAGAGTTCGATGCCCTCGTTTACGCTTGGCACGGCGGTTCCATGACCGGGCCAGCCCTGGCTGACCTCCTGTTCGGGCGCGCGGTCCCCAGTGGCAAACTCCCGGTGACGTTCCCGAAGGTCTCCGGACAGGTTCCGATCTATTACGGGCACAAGAATACCGGTCGTCCGCCCGAGGCCGACACGGTGATCCATATCGATGATATCGAGAAAGGCGCCCCGCAGACGTCACTGGGTATGACGAGCTTCCTGCTCGATGCGGGCTACGAGCCGCTTTTCCCCTTCGGTTTCGGACTGAGCTATACGCAATTCGCCTACAGCGACCTGCATATCGATCGCCACGAAATGACGGAGAAAGAGACGGCCATCGTCACCGCGACCGTTACCAATACCGGCACGCGCACGGCCAGCGAGATCACCCAGTTGTACATCCGAGACCGCGTCGCTCGGATTACCCGGCCGGTACGGGAGCTCAAGGCCTTCCGGCGGCAGGAGCTTGCTCCGGGCGAGAGTGTACAGGTCGAGTTCCAGCTCAGCGTGAATGAGCTCGCCTATTATCATCGCGATGGCAGCTTCCAGGCGGAACCGGGTGATTTCGATATCTGGGTGGGCGGCGATTCCCGCGCGGACCTGCACACAACCTTGCGCCTGTTGAAGGCCTGAGCAGAGCGGATCTCAGTCCCGGTTCAGGAGCGGCAGGATCTCAACGCTGTCGCCAGGCGCAATCGCGTCTGCGTGGATGGGGCGACGGATCAAGCATGTCGCACGCACCAGGGCAGACAGGGCTGAGGAGTCCTGATTGCCTAACGGCTGCACGCGTCAATCGCCATTGATCTGGCCCCGCAGATAGGTCTCCCGGTGATCATTGCCGGGGAGGTCCACCGCACAGATCGCCTG
>JAYZXG010000218.1:0-4367 GCA_036141435.1 Pseudomonadota bacterium
GCCGCCGGAGACACAAGCATGCGCGATCACCTGCTCTACCTTGCCGGATATAATCGCTGGGCCAATGCCCGTATCTTTGATGTCGCCTATTCCCTCGCAGAGGTCGACCGCCGCCGTGATTGCCAGGGCTTTTTCAGAAACCTGCACGCGACGCTGGATCATGTCATTGTCGCCGAACGCATTTGGCTGGCACGCTGGCATGGCCAGCCCCAACCCTATGACGATCTGGCGACACCGCTGCATGATGATTTCGATGCGCTGGACCAGGCGCGGCGCGAACAGGATGCGGTGCTGAGCGCCCTGGTAGACGAGAATGATGCAGACGATCTGGCGCAAGAGCTCAGCTATCGCAACATGGCGGGCGAACCGCTGCAGCTGCAAAAGGGCCTGATCCTGCTGCACCTGTTCAACCACGCGACCCATCACCGCGGCCAGTGCCATCACATGCTGACCCAGCTGGGTGCCGACGCGCCCATCCTGGATATGCCGTTCTACCTGCTTGATTTGTGAGTGACGCCGTAACGGGGGATTGAGCATGCGCACAATTCCACTGGTCCTTGCAGACCAAACTGACTAGCAAAAGCGCTGAAACAATTGGGGGATGTATGCCCGAAACAATTCTAGAGCTTGCCAATGTCACCAAGACGTTCAAGGGCAAGACCGCGGTCAATGATGTCAGCTTCTCCGTCAAGCGCGGCCAGATCACCGGCTTTCTCGGCCCGAACGGAGCGGGAAAGACAACCAGCCTGCGCATGTCGCTGGGTATCCTGACGCCGGATCGCGGCAAGGTGACCCTGTTCGGCAGCAAACCCGGCGCGAAGGCGCTGGACCGTGTCGGCTTCCTGCCGGAGGAACGCGGCATCTATCGCCGCATGAAGGTGATTGACGTCATCGTCTTCTTCGCACGCCTCAAGGGCGTCGAGGCCGGCGAAGCGCGTCGTCGCGGCATGAAGATGCTGGACGAGTTCGACCTGCTGCATGCAGCCGAACAGAAGGTCAAAACCCTCTCGAAGGGCATGGCCCAGAAGGTGCAGATCATCTCGACCCTGATCCACCAGCCGGAATTCATCATCCTGGACGAACCGTTTTCCGGTCTCGACCCGGTCAACCAGAAATCCCTGGAGCGGATTGTTCGTGCCCAGGCCGATGCCGGCCGCACCATCCTCTTCTCAACCCATGTGATGGAGCATGCGGAACGCCTGTGCGACAAGATCCTGCTGATCGCCAATGGCACCAAGATCTTTGACGGCTCCGTCACCCAGGCGCTGGGCGAAGTCCCGCGACGCATCTTCCTGGAAACGGTATCCGAACATGACCTGGTCGCCCTGCTGGATGCCTATGGCGAGGTCCGCCGCGATGACGCTGGCGAGCCCGGTGTGCGCTGCTGGTCACTCGACCTTGCCCCCAAGGCCGATGCCCAGGACGTGCTGAAAGCCTGTGTGGATGCAGGCGTGAAACTGACCCGCTTCGAGCCTGTTCGCGCGCACCTGCACGATGCCTTTGTCCATCTTGTCGAGAATGCTGGCCAGACGATCGAGGAGACGGCTGATGCGTAATATCTATCTGATCGCCCGCCGCGAATTCCTCTCCTATGTCGCCACCTGGGGCTTCTGGCTCTCGCTGGCGTCGGTGCCGCTGTTCATGGGGCTGGGCTTCGGCCTTCCCATGCTGATCGAAAGCTCCCAGCCCACACGTCACTATGTCATCGTGGATGAGAGCGGTGGGCAGCTGGAACAGGCGCTTCTGGATGGCTTTGCCAGGGCACAGGAACAACAGATCGCCGACATCCAGGAAGCCGTCACAGACATGGTCGGGGACAATCCCCAGGTTCAGCAGGCCCTGGCCAGTGGAATGATGCAACAGATCGGAGATGGTCGATATCAGCGTGTCGATCTTGGGCTTACCAGCCTCGAGGATCTGCGCCCCTATCTGCTGGAAGAGCAGGTGTTCGCTGTCGATGGCGAGGAAACATCCCTGTTCGCCGCCGTCTTCCTGCGCGGCAGTGTCGCGGACGGCATTGCGGTTGATTATTGGAGCAAGAACCGCACGGATGGCGGCCTGCGATCCTCCATTCGCCGCGCCCTGGAAGACTACATGCAGGAGGCCTACCTGCTGTCGGGCGGTGTCGCTGCCGAATTGCTGGAGTCCGCCGAGGCGCTGGAGCCCGAGGTCCGTGAGCTCAATCCGGAACGCAGCGGCGCTGATGCCGCTGTCACCGACGCTGAGCGCATCCCCTTTGTCATGGGTATCGCCGTCGCATTCGGATTGTGGATCATCATCTTCTCGGTCGTGAACATGTTGCTCACCGCGATGATCGAGGAGAAGGGCAACAAGGTCCTTGAAATGATGATGTCAGCGACCCGTCATTACGAGATCCTGACCGGCAAACTGCTCGGCGTTGCCTGCGTTTCCGCGACACTTCTTGTCTTCTGGATGGGGCTTGCGCTGGGAGGTGCGACCCTGGTTCAGCAGGCAGCGGCCAGTGCGGATATTCCTGTCGCCGAGATCTTCTCCGCCTTGCTGGATCCGGGCCTCCTGCTGCCCGCTCTGGGATACTTCGTCATCGGTTATCTGATGTATGGCGCGGTCTTCCTCGCCGTCGGATCGCTGTGTGACACGATCCAGGATGCCCAGACGCTGATGAGCCCGATCATGTTGATCATGATGGTGCCGCTCTTCCTGGTCATGCTCTCGGCGGATTCGCCGGACAGTCCGATTGTTGCGATCGCCAGCTGGGTACCGGTGTGGACGCCCTTCATCATGCTGTCTCGCCTGCCGCACGATCCGCCCATGATCGAGCTGGTGGGAACGACGACCCTGATGATGGTGACGGCGATTGGCGTGATCTGGGGTGCCGGTGCGGTCTTCCGCCTCGGCTCGCTCAACCAGGCCAATCAGGAAACCATCAAGGGCTGGTTCAGCTTCGGCAAGAAGAGCTAGCTGGCTGTCTTCCCCATTCATGGGGAAGTGGGCTCGCCGAAGCCCTGGCGACGGCAAGGTCGAAGGAGGCGAGCGCAGCGAGCTTTTCCTCCGGGCTTCGCCCTCCGGCCCCTCCGTCTCCGCCTTCGCTAAAGCTGCGGCGGACCCACCTCCCCGGTGGGGAGGATAGGGTAGCCTAGCCGGCGATATTGTGTCGGACCCGCACCGCTCGCGGGTCCACCACCTCTCCACACTCCGAACAGGTCGTGACGGTGTGGAAATCATGGCCACAGCTCTTGTGCGTGTGGACCAGCGGCGGGCCATCGGCATCAGCATAATGCCGGTCGCCCCAGTTCACCATCGCCATGAGGGCTGGATAGAGATCCAGCCCTTTTTGCGTCAGGCGGTACTCGTGTCGCACCGGGCGCTCCTGATAGGCGTGCTTTTCAAGCACGCTCTCCTCAACCAGATGCGCCAGGCGCTCGGTCAGGACGCGGCGGGCAATGCCCAGGTTTTTCTGAAAGTCCTCGAAGCGGCGAACCCGCAAGAACGCTTCCCGCAGGACCAGCAGGGTCCAGCGATCCCCGATCACGGACAAGGTCCGGGCCAGCGAGCATTTCTCGGATCGAAGTTCATTCCAGCGCATGGGATCGTTTTGACATTGACTCAGTTCCATTTCAAGACTTAGCTAGTCTTAAATTAAGATGGAGTGGGAGATGAGCTCACGAAATGCCTCATGCGCCATCGTCGGGGCCGGCGACTACATCGGTTCTGCCATTGCCCGAAAATTCGCCAGCGAGGGCTATACGGTATTTGCTGGCCGCCGCAATGGCGACAAGCTGGAACCGCTGCGGGCGGAGATCGAGGCGGCAGGCGGCACGCTGGTCCCGGTCTCCATGGATGCGCGCGAGGAAAAGAGCGTCACCGACTTCCTCACCGCCGCCAATGAAGCCGCACCCCTGGAGGTCGTCATCTCCAATCCGGGTGCCAATGTGAACTTCCCCCTGCTGGAAACAACGGAGCGGGTCTTCTTCAAGGTCTGGGAGATGGCCTGCAAATCCGGCTTCCTGACCGGCCGCGAGGCCGCGCGCATCATGCTGGAGCACGGGCGGGGCTCGATCTTCTTTACGGGCGCCACGGCCAGCATGCGCGGCGGTACCGGATATGCGGCCTTTGCCAGTGCCAAGGGCGGGCTGCGCCTGATGGCCCAGGCCATGGCCCGCGAGCTGGGCCCCCAGAACATCCACGTCGCCCACCTGGTGATCGATGCCGGGGTCGACACGGCCTTTGTCCGCGAACGCATCGAGGCAGCCGTCGGCAAGGACGCGCTGGACAACATGCCCGCCGACCGGCTCATGGACCCGACGTCCATCGCCAACGCTTATTGGACCCTGCACCAGCAGAGCCGCGACGCCTGGACCTTTGAAATGGACCTGCGCCCCTATGGA
>JAYZXG010000219.1:0-2939 GCA_036141435.1 Pseudomonadota bacterium
GCCAGCTGGCCCTCGGAGAGTTTATCGACCCGTGTTCCTTCGCAGTCCACCGCGCCGGAGGAGGGACGGTCGATCCCGCCAAGCAGGTTGAGCAATGTCGTCTTGCCCGAGCCGGACGGGCCCATGATGGAGATGAAGTCCCCCTGGTCGATCGTCATGTCGAGTTGTTCGAAAATCGTGATCGACTCCTTGCCCCGCGTATAGCGTTTGGACAGGTCAGTAAGCGTATACAGGGCGGTCATCTCGATGTCCTTTCCGGGTGCGTCCAGAAACTTTATATCACAAAGTACTTTTACTCAATAAAGGTTACGCGTGCGGCCATGTCCGGCAGGATCCGGCTGTCGCCTTCGTCGAAGGCGACCCTGACCCGGATTGTAGCCCGGCTACGATCCGCAGTCGGAATGATGGCTTCGACGTGGGCAGCAATACGCCAGTCCGCATAGGCATCCAGCCGTGCCTCGACCCTCTGGTTGGGCACGACGCGACCGATCTGGCTTTCATTGACGTCGACCTCGATCTCCAGGGATTGCATGTCCACCAGGGTCGCAACGCCAGTTCGTGTAAAGCCGCCGCCGGCAGAGGCAGGCGAAAGGATTTCTCCAACCTGGGCGTTCTTGGCGATGACGACGCCGGCGAAGGGCGCCCGTACGATGTGGCGATCAATCAGGTCTTCCTGCGAGCGGATCTGTTCGCGGATACTGGCCGCGTCGGCGCGAGCGGCTGTCAGCTGCGCCTGCAGGCTGGACAGACGGGCCTGGGCGGCGGTGACGCTGGCCTCTGACCCGATCTCACGCTCGAGCAGGGTGGTCGCCCGATCAAGCACGCGCTGTGCCTCTTCGACGTCGGCGACCAATGACCGGCTCCGGGCCTGAGATGCCGTTGACTGGGTCCGCAGGACGCTGAGCTGGATCTGTGCACGTTCATCGTCCAGTCGCGCGAGAACCTGTCCTTCTTCGACGACAGTGCCTTCCTCGACCAGGACTTCCCGGATCCGCCCCGTCAGATCCGCTGAAACGGTCGCCTGGCGCCGCGCGACGACATAGCCGGAGGCGACGAGGCCGGATGATCTCTCGGGCCGCGTCGGCGCGGGCGTTGTTTCCTGTGGCGCGGGTGTCGGAGTTGTGGTTGCCGGCTGGGCGATGACGTCCGGCTGGGGTTCGCTCGCATCGCCGCGCATGAGCCACCAGGTACCACCGGCACCCACGGCGGCTGCGATGATCGCCACTGTGAAAATGGTGCCGAAGCCCGCGCCGGACGGGCTGTCATCCTGGCTGCGGTCAATACTCAGCGAATGCAGTTGTGAACTGCGATCAGACATGGTGGGCCCCTCTCAACTCGTGCGCGCATTATATTCCGCAAAACTAGGCGGAAGGCGAGCAATTTCGAGGGGGTGACGGCGGTGGCCGGGATCAGTCGAAATAGGCCGATCTCATCAGTTCGGACAGGTCACGACCCCGATGGGCGAGGGCGCGGCGTTCGGCTTCGACCTGGGGCCCGCAAACGGCGCGGAAGCGTTGTTGCACGCGATAGCCTTCATTGAAGCTGTCGATCAGCTGGTCCCGCCGACCGCGTGATTCAGAGGCTTCCATCGCCAGCAGGGCAATCATTTGTTCGCGCCAGACCTGTGCTTCATTGCCGGAGCAGGCATAGTCCAGATAGTGCAGTTCGCCGAGCGTATAGGCGAGATAGGGAAGGATGCGTTCGACATCCACACTCGGCTCGGCCGGTTCGTCCTGGCGGAAATCGCGACGGTCCCGGCGGTCATCCCGGCGATCATCGAACCGGTTTTCCCTCTGCCGGCTTTGATCGGTCGGACTGTCCCGGAAGGTCTGGTTGGTGCGCAGGTCGATGGCCCTGCTGTCGCCGCGCTGAGGCTTCTGGGCTTCAGCAGCGATCGGCAGGAGACACAGACACAGGATGACCGTCAGCGCGCGCATGATGACTATTTCAACGCTGATTGTGGCGGCTGCATGGCGCTGACCATTTTTACGGCACGACCGATGACATCGCGGGTCTTGTCCCAGCGGGTCAGGGCCAGGGCTTCATCCAGCGGGAAGAAGGCGGCTTCATCCACATCGTCCTGCGCCACCGGCTCACCGGACACCCAGCGCGCCGCATAGTCCACGAGCAGGTAATGCCAGTCCCCCGGCTGTCCCTTTTCGCGCTGGCCAATACTGTCGACGACATCGATCAGGCCGACAATCTCTGCCTTGATACCGGTCTCCTCCATCAGTTCGCGCAGAGCGGCCTCAGAGGTTGTTTCGCCATACTCGATCTTGCCACCGGGAATGGACCATTCGCCCTGGTAGGGCGGCTTGCCGCGCCGGATCAGGAGAACATCACGGTCCCCCTTGATGACGACGATGCCGGCGGCGGGAACGGGAGTGCGGTCAGACATCATATTGTCCATTGGGCGACCAGACGGCGAGTTCGTTGCCGCTGGGATCCTTGAAATGAAAGCGTCGCCCGCCCGGGAAATTCTGACGCTCGAACACGGTCGAGCCCGCGGCCTCGACACGGCGTTCCGCCGCCTCCAGGTCATCGGCCATCAGGATGATCAGCGCGCCGGTGGGAAAGGGCTTCTCTTCCAACCGCAGCCCACCATCCAGCCCGGCATTGGTGAACGCCGCATAGCCCGGGCCATAATCTTCGAATGTCCAGCCGAAGGCATTGGCGTAGAAGGCCTTGGCCGCGTCCATGTCGGTGACCGGCAGTTCGTTATAGTCGATTTTCAGTAAGGGAGTGTCGCTCATGTCCGCCTATTTGGCGGTCCATCCGCCATCCACGCTGATCCAGGAACCATTCATATTGGCTCCGGCGTCGGAGACAAGATAGAGCAGGGCGCCAGCGAGTTGTTCATAAGTGACGAACTGTTTGGTCGGCTGGGCCGCCAGCATCACATCGCGCACGACTTCCTCTTCTGAAATACCGCGCGCCCT
>JAYZXG010000220.1:0-7109 GCA_036141435.1 Pseudomonadota bacterium
GCGGCGAGCAGCCAGTGAAGAATAATGGCTACTGCGGAATAACGGGCCTCAGTCATCGAGCGCTCCTGTCCTTAGAAATTCGGCTTCGATCTCAATAAACACATCCGGGCCGACAATGGATTGTGGCAAATTGCCAATGCCGAACTGGGTGCGGTCGACCTGGAAGTGACCGCTGAAACCCAGCGCCCGGCGGCCCTCCAGCGGATTGAGCACGCCGCCATGGAATTCAATATCCATTACGGTTTCGACTTCCCGTCCATTCAGGAACAGCGTGCCGACAGCTTGTCCGGTATTATTCCCGGTGACGCTGATGGAGCGCGTTTCGAAGCGGATTTGCGGGCTGGTCTCGGCGTTGAGCCAGGCATGGGCCAGATCTGCGTCAAAGTCCGGGTCACCTGTTGAAATGCTGTCCGCAACCACACTGGCGACCAGGTGCGCGGATTGCGGGTCTGCCGGATCAAAATCCAGGCTCGCATCCACCGTGTCGAAGCGGCCGACATACCAGGAGATACCCATGTGGCGGACCCGCCAGCTGACGCTGGTATGGCTGGGATCGAGTTCCCAGCTGCCTGCTGGCAGGCGCGCAGGCTCGGTGACGGGGGTAATGCAGGCGCTCAGAACCAGCGCGGCAAAAGGTATCAGATGACGTATACGCATGGCCCCAATCTATTCCCACACCTGCAGAATGTAACCGCTCTTGCCGTGAAAGCTGAGAAAATCACCTTTTCCAGTCTCGCAAGTTTCGTTTTGCGCGTTATGTTCGGGCCGCTGGTTGGAGGACTTCATGACATATCAGGCACCCGTCGATGAGTTGCGTTTCACGCTCGAGGAAGTAGCTGCGGTAGGCGCAGTCAAATCCGGTGGCGCGTTTGCCGAGTTTTCCGAGGATCTCACCTTTGCGATCCTGGAAGAAGCCGCAAAACTGGCCGGTGGCGTGCTGGCTCCGCTCAATCGCACGGGCGATTTGCAGGGCTGCACGCTCAAGGATGGCGTCGTCACGACCCCCGAAGGCTTCAAGGACGCATACGCCCAGTTTGTCGAAGGTGGCTGGCAGGGGCTTCAATTTCCGGCTGAAGTGGGTGGCATGGGATTGCCGCGCGCGCTGGGCGTGGCCGTACTGGAAATGATCCAGTCCGCCAACATGGCCTTTGGACTGGGTCCGATGCTGACCTATGGCGCGATCGAGGCGCTGCTGGCGCACGGCACCCAGGAGCAGCGCGACCAGTACCTGCCAAAATTGCTGACCGGTGAGTGGACTGCAACGATGAACCTGACCGAGCCGCAGGCCGGATCGGATGTCGGCGCGCTGCGCACCAAGGCAGAACCCAATCCCGACGGGTCCTGGTCCATCTCCGGGCAGAAAATCTACATCACCTGGGGTGAGCACGACTGCACGGACAATATCATTCACCTGGTGCTGGCCCGCACGCCGGGATCGCCGGAAGGCACCAAGGGCATCTCTCTCTTCATCGTGCCGAAATTCCTGGACGACGGGACGCGCAATGCCGCGACCGCGATCGGGCTGGAGCACAAGCTGGGCATTCACGGCTCGCCGACCTGTACGATGGAATATGCCGGCGCCAAGGGCTGGCTGATCGGTGGCGAGAATGCCGGCATGCGCTGCATGTTCACGATGATGAATTCTGCGCGCCTCAATGTCGGTGTCCAGGGCGTGGGCATTGCCGAGCGCGCCTATCAACAGGCGCTGGCCTATGCCAAGGATCGCAAACAGGGCAAGGCCATCGAGGCCGACGGTCCCGGTCCGCACGCCATCATCGAACATCCCGATATCCAGCGCACGCTCGCCATGATGCGGGCCAAGATCGCGGCATCCCGCGCCATCTGCATCGCTACGGCTGTAGCCGCTGACCTGGCCGAACACGCCGAGGATGAGGAAGAGCGCGCCGCGGCCAAGCGCCGTGAAGAACTGCTGACGCCGGTCGCCAAGGCCTGGTCGACCGATATCGGTGTCGAGGTCGCCTCGATGGGTATCCAGATCCATGGCGGCATGGGCTTTATCGAGGAAACCGGGGCCGCCCAGCATCTGCGCGATGCGCGCATCGCCCCGATCTATGAGGGCACCAATGCCATCCAGGCGCTGGACCTGGCCGGACGCAAGCTCTCCATGGCGGGCGGCGCGGCGTTCGAGGAGCTCTACGCCGATATCGAACAGACGATCGAGTCCTGTTCGACCTCGTCCCACCCTGATCTGCCGCCGCTGGCCGAGCGTCTGGAAGACGGCCTGGATGCGCTCAAGGAAGCGGCCGGCTGGCTCAACACGTCCGATCCGGCCGACCGCCTGTCCGGTGCAACGCCTTTCCTGACCCTGGCCGGCGAGGTGATCGGCGGCTGGATGCTGTGTGTCGGCGCTGTCGCCGTACGTCGTCGCCAGAAAGAGAATATCGGTGACCCGAAATTCGCTGCCGAACGCATCGCCCTGGCCAATTTCTATGCCGAAGCCGTGCTGGCACTGTCGCCGTCACGCGTCGACGATATCACCATCGGTTATGACATGATTTCGGAACTGGGTTTCGAGGCGGGGTAGGCGCTGTGAAGCGTAATTATTTCGCGGCTTATGTTGGAACCGTCGGGGTGCTCCTCGGCGTCATCGCCGCGCTCGCTGTGTTGTGGGGCGAACCACTTGCGCCAACTTTGATTGTCGCCGGAGCAAGTGTTCTAGCACTTGCGCTGGGAGCTCGTCTTTTTCGCTCCTGAGCGAGAGATCTGCATCAGACCCACATCGTCGAGGCATTGCCGACGCCGCGGCCGTCCAGCAGGCGGATGAAGCCGACGATGTTGCGGATCAGGACCCACAGCCAGATCGCGGCATAGCCCAGCAGGCCGAAGGGCGACAGGATGATGGTCACAACCATGATCGAACAGGCGATGACGCCGATAAGCGCGGCCCAGAAGGTGCGGATCTGGAACTCATAGTGCGAGTGCAGCCAGTTCGGGGCCTGGTCCTTTCGGGCATAGCCGATGATCACCGCAATAATCGACGACACGCCGATGATATTGCCCAGCAGCATGAGCGCGTAACCCAGACCGGCAAACAGCTTGTCATCGCGGTCTGCAGCCTTGTTGGACGGGTCTTCGTAAATCGTGTCGCTCATCAGGGTCTCCTTTAGCCTGACTGTAACCGGGCGCGCCGGGAAGGGCAGGGGGAATGCACGCCTGCGCGTCCCGTGCGACACTGCTGCCACGTTGCGGCAAAAATTGGACGCGACACCGCTCTAGGGGTTTCATGCCGCGGGGTTTCGATCTACCCATGGCGCTGGGGAGCCCTTGCGGGTCGATGGGAGAGTGGCGCGTGCGCCTGGACTGGATCAAGACGAACCGGAATCTGCTGCAGTTTGTGACGGGCCTGTCTGGCCTGCTCATCCTTATCCTGCTGCACCTGCTGTTCGGCATCAGCGTCGGCTGGCCATGGGCCCTGATCGTGCTGATCTGTCCGGCCCTGATCGGGGCCTCCCTGGCCGAACAATATCTCGCGGCCGAGCGGCTGTACGAGCAGGAAAACACCGAGGAGAGCGCACAATGATCGTCACCATGTCGGATCAGGTTCCAGGACACGAAATCGACCGCGTCATCGGATTGGCGCGAGGCAATGTTGTGCGCGCGCGCTTCTTCGGTCGCGACTTCATCGCCGGCCTGCGCAATCTCGTCGGGGGTGAGGTGCCGGAATACACCAAGCTGCTGGCCGAGAGCCGTGAACAGGCCATGGATCGCATGGTCAAGCATGCCGAAGAGCTTGGCGCGGATGCGGTTATCACTTTCCGCCTGTCGACGGCGACTGTTATGGATGGGTCTGCAGAAATTCTGGCGTACGGAACGGCGGTAAAACTGAAATGAATCCTCTCGTGCAGCGATTGATGGACCGGGCCGCTGGCGAAGCGCTCGAAATCGTCCGCTTCCTCGGTGGTGTGATAGCCGTCTGGCTGGTGCTGGTCACCTTTATCTTTGCCGCGTTCCACATCCCGTCCGGTTCGATGAAACCGAGTCTTGAAGTGGGCGACCGGGTTCTCGTGTCCAAATGGGCCTATGGCTATTCACGTCACTCCCTGCCGCTGGGTATCGGTTATCTCCTGCCCAGCAGCTGGAATGGCCGCCTTGCCTGGGCTGACCCTCAGCGCGGTGACGTTGTGGTCTTCCGCGACGAGCGCCAGCGTGACGGGCGTCCCCGCAATCTGATCAAGCGGGTGATCGGGGTCGCTGGCGATACTATCGAAGTGCGTGACGGGCGTCTTTACATCAACGGCGAGGCCGCACCGCGTGTCCTCCAGGACGTGCGGACGTTCCGCGACCGCCGCAACGGCCCGCTGCGAACCGTCACCGCCTATTCCCAGGTCCTGCCGGGCGACATCGAATTCGATATCTACGAGATTTCCGACAATCATCCCGCACCGGGCTGGTCGCCGGACGATTACGGTCCGGTCACGGTCCTGCCGGGGACGGTGTTCGTGATGGGCGATAACCGCGATGCGTCCAATGACAGCCGCGCACCTGATGGTCCGGGGCTTGTTCCGCTGGCCAATGTGGTCGGCCGCGCCGAAACGGTGATGTTCACCATGGCCAGCTGCCGCCGTGAAGCGGATCTCTACTGTCCGACCGGCCGCGTCTGGAGGGGGCTCTAAGACATGTCCCGCACGTTCCGCGTCTTGCGCAGATTGCCGCGATGGGTGCGGGCGGGTCTGCGCGAAGGGATCGAGGCCGTCAGGTTCTTCTCCGGCGTCATTGCCATCTGGTTCGCCTGGACCTCGATCGCTTTCGCGACCTATTACATCCCCACGGAAAGCATGCAGCCCACACTGGAAGTGGGTGACCGCATCATCGTGTCCAAATGGGCCTATGGCTATTCGCGGCATTCGCTGCCGCTGGGGCTGGGTGACCTGCTGCCGCCGGAGTGGGATGGACGCATCGGCTGGGCCGAACCTCAGCGCGGCGACGTCATCGTGCTGCAATCGCCCAGTGCCGACCTGGTGCTGATCAAGCGGGTGACGGGTGTGCCCGGAGATGTGGTGGAAGTCCGCGACGGCCGCCTTGTCATCAATGGTGAGGTTGTGGCCCGCGAGCAGAGCGAGACGCGCAGCTATCGCCAGCACAATGGCATTCCGGCGGTTGTCGACGTGATGGCCTTCGAGGAAGAACTGCCCGGCGGTCCGGTACACTGGATCTATGAGCGCACGGATCGTCATCCGCTCGATGATTTCGGACCGGTGCGCGTTCCCGATGGGCATGTGTTCCTGATGGGCGACAACCGCGACAACTCCATCGACAGCCGGGCCCAGGGCGGGCCGGGTTTCGTCCCGATGGCGAACATCATCGGCCGTGCCGAGACCGTACCGTTCACGCTGGAACGCTGCCAGCGCGAGCCTGATCTTCATTGTCCGACAGGTCGGGTCTGGCGCCCGCTATGATCCCGCACTAGTTTCCTGAACCTGATACAGGGCGGGAGACCAGAATGAGCCTCAAGAACAAGACCATTTTCATCACCGGTGCCAGTCGCGGCATTGGCCTGGCCATCGCAGAGCGCTGTGCGCGCGACGGGGCGAACATCGTGATCGCGGCCAAGTCCGTGACCGAGGATTCCCGCCTAGGCGGAACCATCCACACCGCCGCCGAAGCGGTGGAAGCCGCCGGCGGCCAGGCCCTGGCGGTGCAGTGCGATATCCGTGATGAAGCCAATGTCGAAGCTGCGGTCGCCCAGGCGGTCGAACGGTTTGGCGGGATTGATGCCGTGGTCAACAACGCCTCGGCCATCTATCCGCGCGGCACGGCCGATGTGCCGATGAAGCGTTATGACCTGATGCACGGCGTCAACGGGCGCGGCACCTTCCTGGTCACCCAGAAATGCCTTCCCTATCTGGAAAAGGCCGAAAACCCGCACATCCTCGTGCTGTCGCCTCCGCTGGACATGCGCCCGCTCTGGTTTGGCCCCCACGTGGCCTATACCAGCGCCAAATACCAGATGAGCCTGTGTGTGCTGGGCTGGGGGGCAGAGTTCAAGGGGCGTATCGCGGCCAATGCCATCTGGCCGCGGACGGCCGTAGCCACGGCTGCGATTTCCAACGTTCTGGCCAATGACGAGGCCATGAAGACCTGCCGCAAGCCGGAGATCCTTGCGGACACCGCCTACGCCGTTCTCAACAAGCCGGCCAAGGAATTCACCGGCAATTTCCTCATCGATGACACCTTCCTTTACGCCGAGGGAGTGACCGATTTCGACCAGTATTCAGTCGAGCCGGGAACCGATCTGCTGCCCGACTTCTTTGTTCCTGAAGAAGACGAGGCACCGACCCCGCCGGGCGTGAAGATCATGGATCTCTCCGGTCTCGCCGGATAGCCCGATGAGCGTTCTGATCGTCGACAGCCCGGCCAGCGCCGGGCACAACGTGCCGCCGGACAATCCGGAGCATCCGGGGCGTTATGCGGCGGTCAGGGCGGCGCTGAAGGCGCTGACCGGCCCGCAATGGATCGAGAGCCGGTCAGCGACGCGGGCTGAACTCGAGCGCTTCCACACAACCGAGCATGTGGATCGCGTTCTTGCTGCGTGTGCATCCGCGCAGGCGGGGGAGTGGCAGGGCCTGGACTGGGACACCCATGTCCAGCAATCCTCGGCCGCGGCCGGACTGCATGCGGCAGGTGGCGCCCTGGAGGCGGTGGACCAGGTCATGGCCGGGCCGGTGCGTCGGGCCTTCTGCCTGGCCCGCCCGCCGGGGCATCATGCCGAACCCAACCGGGTGATGGGATTTTGCCTGTTCAACTCTGTCGCCATCGCCGCTGAACACGCCCTGCAGGCGCACGGGCTGGCGCGTGCGGCGATCATTGATATCGACGTGCACCACGGGAATGGCAGCCAGTGCCTCGCCGAGAACAATGAAAACGTCTTTTTCGCGTCCCTGCATCAGGCCCCGCTCTATCCGGGCACCGGGCGCGAGGGTGAAACGGGACTGAATGGAAATGTCCTCAACCTGACCTTTGCCGACAATGCGAGCGCGGCCCACTGGCGCCAGCGCTTCGAGGCCGAGGTCATGCCGGCACTGGCCAGGTTTGCGCCTGACATCGTGCTGGTTTCTGCCGGCTTCGATGCGCATGAGGCCGATCCGCTG
>JAYZXG010000221.1:0-2685 GCA_036141435.1 Pseudomonadota bacterium
GTGTCTCCGGTGCGCATCCGACGCAGCGCCGCGTCGACAGGTGCCTGGCCATTGATCGTGAGCACGAGATCGCCTGGCCGGATGTCCAGGCCTTCGGCCCGGCTTCCGGTTCTGACGTCCGTGACGACGACCTGGCCATCAGCCTGTTCGGCAACCCGGATCTGTGATCCGGACGGTATCAGCCAGGGCGAGGTCTGGTTGTTGGTATTGAGGTTGATATGCGTGTCGTAGAGCGCGTCGATCAGCCCCTCGAGCACGGCCAGCACATAAGCCCCTTCGCTCTGCGCGGCTTCGGCGCGGGCCAGGTCGCAGGCCGCGTCCCAATGCGCCGCGCGGCTCTCGAAATAGGCATAGTGTTCCGGCACCAGCGCACAGACCTGTTCGACATCCTGCTGGAGGGCGCTCAACGGCGCATCGCCCTCGAGCGCCTGGGTGATTGCGAACGCAGAGGCGAGAGCGAGAAACATCAACACATCCTGTTATCGGGCTGAAAAATCAGTAGGCGCGATCGACCACGAAATCGGCCAGGTCTTCCAGGGCGGTGCGCCATTCATTGGCCGGGAAGCGTTGCAGGGCCATGCGGGCAGCCTTGGCGTGGTCCTTGGCCTGTTTGACCGTGGCGTCGATCGTCCCGTGTTTCTTCATATAGGCCAGCGCCTGTTCGAAATCGCCATCGCGCTGATCGGTGTCGGCGATTACGCGCTGCCAGAAGCTTGCTTCCTCGCCTTCCGCCTTGGCGATGCACAGCGCGACCGGAAGCGTCACCTTGCCTTCGCGGAAATCATCGCCGACTGATTTGCCCAGCTTGGAGGCGCGGCCGCCATAGTCCAGCGCGTCATCGACCAGCTGGAAGGCCAGGCCGAGCTCGCGGCCATAGGTTTCCAGCGCCTCTTCATCCGCCGCATTGCGACCGGCGACGATGCCGGAGACCTGGGCGGCCGCGGCGAACAGGGCGGCTGTCTTGGCGTCGATGATCTGCATGTAGGTGTCGACGGAGACCGAGGTGTCCTTGACGGCAGACAGCTGGCGGACCTCGCCCTCGGCAATGGTGGAGGCGGCCGCAGACAGAACGCCGAGCGCCTTCATCGAACCGGCTTCGACCATCAGGGAGAAGGAGCGGGCAAACAGGAAGTCGCCGACCAGCACGCTGGAGGCATTGCCCCAGATCAGATTGGCGGCCGTCTTGCCGCGGCGCATGCCGCTCTCGTCGACTACATCATCATGCAACAGGGTCGCGGTGTGGATGAATTCCACGGCGGCGGCCAGCTTCATCACGGAGTCTTCGGTGTAGCCCAGCAGATTGCCGGCCGCGACGGTGATCATCGGGCGAACCCGCTTGCCACCGGCTTCGATCAGGTATTTGGCCAGTTCGGGAATGAGGTCGACATGGCTGTCCAGGCGCTCGAGGATAAGCGCATCGACACGACGCATGTCATCATAGGCCAGCTTGGCCAGGCGTTCAGCGGCATTGAGACTGGGCACAGATTCCGGCACCGAAGTTTTTACGCTGACCATGCTGTCCACGCCGGTGCACCCCTTGCGACTGGAAGAAACACAGTGACAATAGAAATCCCGGGCAATCGCCGCAAGTAATGAAGGCGGTGGCAATTCAGCGCAGGAGGACAAGTCTCCGTGAAACTGGTGTTTAAAGTCGATGATCCGGTGAAGCTCTCCTTCGCCCAAGCCGTCTTGAAGGAGGCGGGGATCGAGTCGGTCGTGCTTGATGAGCATGTCTCCAGCCTCTACGGAGGCGATATTCCTTTCAGCCAGCGCAGGGTCATGGTCGATGACGAGGATGAGCATGCGGCGCGCGAGGCACTTCGCATTGCTTTTGATGAGGCGGAACGGTCTGAAGCCGACTGATCCATCCTGATGCGCGAGACCAACACCAACACGCTGCTGGGCGGGCAGGTGCTGATGCACCAGCCAGTCAAGGGCTATCGGGCCGGCATGGACGCGGTGATGCTGGCCGCCAGTCTGTCAGCCCGTCCGGGCGAGCATGTGGTGGAGTTTGGCTGTGGTCCCGGCGCAGCCTTGCTGTGCGCGGCAAAGCGGCTGAGCGATGTGCGTTTCACAGCCTGGGAAGTCGAGGAGTGGGCCGCAGAGCTGGCGCGCCGGAACCTCGCCGATAACGGGCTGGCTGACCGAGCCGAGGTTCATTGCGGTGACATCGCTGACCTGCCGGCCGAGCCCTTTGCCAGCCAGGTCTTTTTCAACCCGCCCTTTTTCGATGACCCGGACGCCCTTCGCCATCCCGAACCGGAAAAACAGCGGGCCTGGCTGTCCGGCGAGACGCCTCTGCCACTGTGGGTGAAGATGGCGGCACGCATCATCAAGGGACAGGGCTATCTGACCATTATTCACCGGGCCGACGCCTTGCCGGCGATCCTGTCGGCGACCGAACGGGCTTTTGGTTCGGTGCGGATCAAGCCGATCCAGCCGCGCCCGGACCGTCCGGCCAAACGGGTGATCGTACGCGTGCGCCGCGGTGGTCGAAGTCCCGCCGTGCTCTTGCCGCCCTTGATCTTGCACGACGAGACCGGCCGCCAATACAGCGAAGAAGCACAGGCCATCATGGCCGGCGCGCCGCTGGTTCTGGACTAGCCCCCTCATCGCCCTGAGCCGATATCTTCCCCTCTGGGGAAGTGCCGGAACGCAGTGGAGGCGAAGGGGGGCGAGCGTCGC
>JAYZXG010000222.1:0-9442 GCA_036141435.1 Pseudomonadota bacterium
GCCCGGTGCATACAGCCCGAAAATCTCGGTCGTCAGCTGGGCGTCGATCATGTCGGTGTGAGGATTGTCCTGCGCGTTTGCCGTCGCGGGCGGGAGGACACCCTCCAGCATCAATTCATGGGCGCGCTGATTGGAGACCCAGAGATAGTTCTGCCAGACCTCACCGTCGCGCCCATAGGGCGTTTCCTCGCGCTCGTCATAGATATGCGTCAGCCAGGCGTCCCGGATCATCGTTCCGGTCAGCGCGGTCGCACCGGCGTGATAGAGCGCCTCCTGGTAGAGATACTCGATATCCGTGTCGTCGTCGGCGCCCCAGGTCTCGCCGGGGCGACGCAGGACAAAGTCGATGACCGGTGAGATGTCGCTCGGCTGGCCTTCGCCCCAGATCGCCGGCTGGTCCGGCTGTCCCCAGTCCGCACGGGTCTAGAAAACGCCGTGCGGGCCGTCGCCGCCGATCTTGTCCATCTCTGTGACCAGGCCGGTCCAGTTGCCAATTGACTGGCCCAGCCAGAAACCGTGCAGGCGGGACGCATAGTCCGCGCGGGACAGGACCAGCATGGTCTCGTCCCGCGGGGGTGCCGGTGCCGGGGTGCAGGCTGAAAGCCCCACGGCCGCGATGCCGGTGACCAGCATCGCGGCGCGGGTCTGGAACGCCAGCGTCCTAGCGATCATCGCCACAGGTCTGCGCGGCGTCCGTGTCGGAGGCGAGCACGATATCGCCGAGACCGATCTCGCCCTCATCGCTGTCCGGACGCAGTTCGAAGACCGAGGAGACGCGGCTGAGATCCATCCCCGCCTCGCTGAAACAGCTCAGGCTGACCCGGTATTCGCGCCAGGGGCCCTGGGTGATCTGGACCGGCACAGAATGGGTGCACGTGTCGCCGCTGTCGCAGGCCATGCCGACATTGACCCAGACATCCGTGCTGCCAAATCCGCGCGCCCGGAAGGAGAGTTCCATCTCGCCATTGGCCTCGCGGGACAGGTCGAAGGCGTCTCCGGTTGTCAGGCGAACGCCGACGTCGGGCTGGCGCCAGGTCATCTGCAGCGAGTCCTCCTGGGAGATGCGATCCGTACGTTCCAGCGTCATCGCGTCAGAGGTCAGTCGGCCGTCGGCCTGTGCTGTCCACGCGCCGGCCAGACCCGTTTCCACCTGCCAGGGGCTGATCGCCTGTCCGCGCAGGAAGAAGGCTCCGCTGGGGGTGAGGTCTTCTTCCGAAAGCCCTGACTCCTCGGAAAGGGTTCCCACGCTGGAGGTATCGGAGAAGCTCAGCCCGTAACCATAGGCGAACTGGGGCGCATACTCCGCGTCACCCCGATTGAGTTCAGCGGCGACTGCGCTCGCAGGCCAGGAGAAGGACAGGCGTCCGGTGAAGTCGAAACCCGGATCCGTGCGGAACAGCATGTCGGCGATGCCGCCGCCCTCGGTGCCGGGCAGCCAGGCTGCGACGAAGGCATCGGAGGCATTGATCTCGGGATTGGTCCACAACGGGCGCCCCGAAAGGAAGACGCTGACCACCGGTGTACCGGCTTCGGCAAAGGCGTTCAGGCGCGTGGTGTCAAATCCGTTCGGCACGAAATCGAGGTGATCGCGATCGCCCTGGAACTCCGCATAGGGTTCCTCGCCATAGACCGCGATGACCACATCGGCCTCGACGTCACCGCTGCCCTCGGCGTCAAACACGACCGATCCGCCGGCCGCTTCAACCACTTCACGGATGCCGTCCAGGATGGTCTGGCCGGCCGGGAATTCCGTATTGGGGTATCCACCACCCTGCCAGGACAGGGTCCAGCCACCGGCCGTCTTGGTGATGCTGTCGGCACCATCGCCGACCACGAGCACTGTGAGACCCGGGTCCAGCGGCAATAGATTGTCCTCGTTTTTCAGGAGGACGAGGGATTCGCGGACCGCCTGGCGTGCGACGGCGCGGTGCTCCTCGGCGGCAAGAACGCTGGTGTCATTGGCCAGCGGGCGCTGGCTGGGCGCGACCTGTTCGAACACGCCGGACTGGATCTTGACGCGCAGGATGCGGCGTACGGCGTCATCCAGACGTTCCATCGAGATGCGGCCCGCCTGCACATGTTCCAGCGTGCTGTAATACAGCTCCTGCCAGCTATCCGGCGCCATGAACATGTCCACGCCGGCATTGAAGCTTTCCGGACAGTCGGTGGCCGTACAGCCATCGATCAGGCCGTGGCCATTCCAGTCACCGATGACGAAGCCATTGAAGCCCATGCGATCCTTGAGAACATCATCAAGCAGGCTGTGATTGCCGTGCATGCGGATGCCGTTCCAGCCGGAGAACGACGCCATGACGGTCTGAACGCCAGCCGGAATCGCGGAGTAGTAGCCCTGGGCGTGAATGTCGCGCAGTTCCGCCTCGCTGATCACCGCATCGCCCTGGTCGCGTCCGTCAACTGTGCCGCCATCGGCGAGGAAGTGCTTGGCACTGGAGATGACCCGGCCCGTGGCCATGAACTCATCTGTTCCCGGACGTCCCTGCAGGCCCCAGACGATGCGTTCCCCATAGGCGCGGACGATTTCCGGATCCTCGGAGAAGCCCTCATAGGTCCGGCCCCACCGGTCATCGCGCGGGACTGCGAGTGTGGGGGCGAAGGTCCAGTCATGCCCGGACACCGACAGTTCACGCGCGGTCACGCGATAGATTTCCTCGATCAGCTCCGGGTTGTTGGCGGCGCCCAGGCCGATATTGTGCGGAAACACGACGGCGCCGCGCAAATTGGCGTGTCCATGCACCGCATCAATGCCCCAGATGATCGGAATGGCGATCTCGACACCCTCAGGGTCGATCGAGGCATTGAAATAGTCATCTGCTGCTGCCAGCCAGGTTTCGGCATCGGCATAGGGTTCCGGTCCCGGCGCCGAATTGCCGCCGCTGAGCACCGAGCCCAGGCGATACTGGCGCACTTCCTCTGCCGTCACCGACCCGCTGTCAGCCTGGATCACCTGCCCGACCTTCTGTTCCAGCGTCATCATCGCGAGAATCGAATCGATACGGGCCTCGACCTCCGGGTCCAGTGGCAATGGGTCGATGGCAGGCCAGCTGTCGGGGTTGGCGGTCGCGGAAGCGGGCAGGTCGACAAAGACAGGCTGTACAATCGTTTGCGGGTTCGCATCGCCGCCTTCACTCAAGGCCTGCTCGTCGGCGTCTGTCGCTGCGGGCTGACAGGCCGCCAGTCCCAGTGAGACCGACAGTGCGAGAATGGATACGGTCGCTTTGCGCGATTGATGGAATGACATGTTCTCCCCTTTGTATTCAGTGGCAAGCCGGCGGTCCGAAGCCGCGGCTGCCCAGTTGCTTATTGTTGTTCAGTGGCCTCCAGGAAGGCCGAGATGGCAAACAAGGGCGCGTTCCAGTTGATCGCGACCTCATTGAGGGCATAGGCGTCGACATGGTCCGCCCAGCAGGTTTGTGGTGCGCAGTTACCCCGCATTTCACGCGCAACCGGATCGGTCATGACCCGGTGGTTTGGTCCCCCGGATAACGCACCTGGCGGTGCAACCGGAAATTCCGGATCGGCACCATTGGCCCAGAAGCGGTGATGCGGGTGTTGCATGGGGCGCTCGCCGTGCCCGGCAATATAGCTCTGGTCGAGCGGGTTGCGTCCCAGCAGGTAATCCACAGCGTGAACGACGCCGGCACGATAGCCCTGTTCCGGCTCGAGATCGTGTGCGGCCGCCAGGATCAGGGCGCGATTGAGCAGGTTGGCGTTGGAGCCCCAGGTGATTTCATTCGGTGTCAGCGGATAGAGATAACCCGTCTCCAGCATTTCGGATCGATAGCGCGCTGCCGTATCCAGGATCGCGCGACGGGCAATGGCGTTCGGTTCAGTCTCTTCCGGCGCGAGCACCGTCGATAGCTCGGCCAGCAATTCCATATTGGCCCAGAAGATGGGGCGCCATTGACCCAGCTGGTCGCGATAGCGCGCTGCGGTGTCGCGATAGGCCGGATCGCCGGTGGCCAGGAAGAGTTCCGTAGCGGCCCAGTAGAACTCGTCGCGGACATCCAGATCGCCATAGGCGCCGCCCCCGTCAAACGTGTCACGCGCGAGCAGGTCTGGATGGCGCGAGGCGGCGTCGAATGCGCGCCGGGCAGCGGCCAGGCACTGCGATGCGAATGGCGGATCCAGTTCCCGCCAGACCCGGCTGCACTGGGCAGCGGTCGCGGCCAGGTTCAGTGTCGCTGCCGTGGATGGCGGGATCAGAAACCGCGGGCGGTCGGCATCGGCGGGCAATAGCGGCAGTGGCAGCCAATGGCGTTCATGCAGCTTGTGATGCACCAGCCCGCCGCCATCGATCTCGACCGGGCGTGAGCGCGCGTCTCCATCCGCACGCGCATCCACCCAGACGCGTTCGCCCTCGGGTATCTGGAGGCGCAGCATGAATTCCAGCTGCCAGCGCGCTTCCAGCAGGATCTCGCTGACGCCCGACTGGCTTTCCGGCAAGGCGAGGCGTTGACCGTCCCAGCCCAGCGTGTCGAGTTCCCGACGTTGCTGGAAGCGTTCGAACACATATTGCAGCGTCCACACCGCGATGCCGCCATTGACGACATACTGGCCATAGTCACCGGCATCTGCCCAGCCGCCCTGCGTCTCCAGCGCATATCCACAGCCGGGCCAGACTGTGCCGGTCTTGTCCTCGCCACTGAAACAGGTGGCGCGAGCGTTGATGAAGCCACCCGCACGGGCCCATTCCTCGCCGCCGGTATATTCTTCTGTCAGGTCAATGCCAAGGCGATTGAGGTAGAAGTAGCGCAGGCTGTCTTGCGCCAGGCGGCCCCAGGTCATCGCTCCGATGGAAAATGGGCGTGAGCGGGTCCCGCAGGAGATCAACTGGAACGCTGATCCGGTCTCCGTGAAGTCCGACAGGTCGATCCGGTGCACGCCATGGCCGGCGCTGCTGTCATTGCCATAGGGCACGGACTGCCCCTGCGCCCTGACGACCCCGTTCGCATCGACCAGCTGCCAGGGCAGGGCGTGGTCCGCCTCCGTCTGCAAAATCGCTGTCTTGGGGCCGCGCTGCTCGAAGCCGACCTGGTTGAGCATGATCGATGCGGCCGCATCGTCGGGCGCGCAGTCGGTAAGAGGCTGAAGCCCCAGGCTGAGTCCCATTACGGCGGCGAACATGGTGTTTCCGTGAATTGAAAGCGCAGGTTCAAATCGAACTGGTAACGCTAACGATAGAGGGCGCGGGAACGGCTTGGCAAGTTGATATCGGGATCGATGATCAACCCGGACCTGTCGCGGCGCGCGCGACGAAGCAGGCTCTTGCCAACCGGTGTTCCGGGCGACGAGGTCGAGCCTGTGGTGGACGGGCCGCGCTTTGCAGGTCAGTCTGCACTTCAAGTTAGGCCGGGAGAGGCAAATGGTTCATCTCAAGCAAGTCGACCGATCCGGACGCTGTCTGTCGGGGTTTCGGCCACTCGTCATTGCGCTGGGCCTGGTAGCGGGCCTGATATTGGGCATGGGCGCTGCGGCCCCGGTGGCGGTGGCGCAGGACAGGGAGGCGACGGCCATGACACGCACAGTGCCGGCACAGATTGACGCGGATGCGATCGCCTTGTCCGGCGCGCAGGAGGGCGCGGTATCGACGGAAATCTGGTCGGATTTCGGTGAGGAGCGCTGGGTTCGCAATGTCAATCGACCGACGCTGCTACCAGTCCGCCCCGAGCCGGACGTGGACAATGGCGTCAGCCTGCTCCTGATACCGGGCGGCGGCTTTCAGTTTGTCTCCATCGACAATGAGGGGTACCGCATCGCCGACGACCTCGTGGCCCGTGGCTATACGGTTTTCATCCTCAAATACCGCACGATGACCACGCCCGTGGATGACGTGGCCTTCTCCGAGCACATGCGTGCTCTGTTTTCCGGGCAGCTGCCGTTCGAAAGCTTCGACCGTTCGATTGGGGAGGCACTGGCCGTCGCCGATGCGGTCGAGGCCTGGCACATGATGCATGACAGGGCCGATGCCTGGGGGCTGGACCCCGAGCGCACGGGTGTTCTCGGCTTCTCGGCCGGTGCCATGACAGCGCTCGGGATGGCCCGGAGCACGGATGACCCGGCCCCGGCCTTCCTGGGCTATATCTACGGGCCGATGACCCGCACGGCCTTACCCCAAAGCCTGCCACCCTTGTTCACGGCGCTCGCCGCCGATGACACCCTGTTCGCCGGGCAGGGCTTCGGGATGGTGGAAGACTGGCAGGCGCGCGGTGGCGAGGTTGAATTGCATTACTATGCCTCCGGCGGCCATGGATTCGGCAGCTATCGACGCGGGACGGCGGCCGACAACTGGCTGGATCAGTTCGATACCTGGCTGAGCACGCGCTGACCGGCTGGCCGGCCTGTCGGACAATGCCTATTCGGCGGCGACGGCCTTCACCGCGACCTGGGTCGGGCGTTCCTTGCCCAGCCCGTAGAGCGCAACCTCCAGACTGGATACGCCGTGCACCAGCGTATTGGGCGCGATGCTCTGCTTGCCGGTCCAGGCGATGTCGGGGAAGCGCTCCAGGATTTTCCGGAAAGCGGTCTGCAATTGCATGAGCGCAATCTTCTGGCCGAGGCATTTGTGCGGGCCGTGTCCGAAGGCGACATGCCGGTCGAAATTCTCACGGTCCAGATCGAACACGTCCGGATTGGCAAACACATCGGGATCGCGATTGGCCGCCGGGTACCAGAGGATCACCTTTTCATCCTTGGCGATGCGCTGGCCGTTCAGCTCGGTCTCCTCCAGGGCCGTCCGGCGCATGTGCTGAACCGGCGAAATCATGCGGATCGCCTCGTGGGACATGCGCGGAATGAGATCCGGCTCGGCCAGAACCCGGGCGCGTTGTTCCGGGAATTGCGTCAACAGCCGGATGGTGCCGGAGAGCGAGTTTCGTGTCGTGTCATTGCCCGCGAAGATGATCAGCAGCCAGGATCCGTCCAGGTATTCCTGCGGCAAGGGCTTTCCGGCCATGCGCGTATTGGCGATTGCGGTCATCAGGTCCTGGCGCGGGTTTTCCCGTCGATCGGCCATGACGCGCTCGCCATAGTCAAACATCTGGTTGACGTAGTGGAAGAATTTGAGCGGGAACCAGGGGCGGCGCGTCAACAGTGGCCAGGGGCTCACGAAATACTGGTTGGCCAGCTCGAGATAATGCATCCACTTGATGATCCTGGGGCGGTCCGCCTCGTCAACGCCGAGCATTTCGCACAGGGTGAACAGCGGCAGTTCCTGTGAGAACAGGCTGACAAAGTCGACCACGGGGCCCTGTCGCTCCATGTCATCGAGCAGCTGGTCCACCTTCGCTTCGACCCGCTGGGACAGTTCGGCGACGAAACGGGGAATGAAGTAGTCCTTCTGCTGGATCCGCATTTCCATGTGGTGCGGCTGGTCCAGATTGATGATCGAGTTGAAGGCGGCGGGGATGAGTTTCTTGGGCTTCCACTCGCGGCGTGGCATGACGAACATGTTGATGCTGCCGCGCTCGGAGGAAAACACGTCAGAGGCCAGCTCCACGGTCTTGATGTCCTCGTAACGGGTGACCGACCAGAAACCCGCGCGCTTGGCGTCGGCTTTCGACCACATGACCGGCGCGGTCTCGCGCATCTGCTTGAAAAATTCGTGTGGATGTCCGGACGTCCAGGCGTTCGGATCCCATAACTCGAAACCGGACAGGCTGGGATAGACCGCTTCATGGGTGGGAGCGAGTTGGGCCCGGTCTTCCAGGATGACATCACTGACCAGCTGCATGGCCGCCTCCGACTAGTTAATGAACGCCGTTCACTAAACCAAGGTGGAGCCGTTGGCCCGGTCTGACAAGGGCCAATTGGCGCTGGACGGGAAATATTATTGAGCGGGGCTGGCGTCCGTACCGATCAGGATGAGCTCGGTTTGTCGTCCATCGAGAAAACGCACGGTCTCACCATCGAAGAAGGCGTCTTCCTCGGTCCGAAAATCGACGATCTGGCCACCCCATTCCGGAACGGCGCCGAACGTCGTCAGCTCGATTGACCAGGCGGTGTCCGCATACAGGGGATATTCGCTGCGCGGATCGCCGTTCTGATTGTCCCAGAAACCGATGGCGGTGCCGGCACCATGGCCATGCAGCCCGATCGGGTGGCTGTAGATCGAGGGATTGATGCCCTCTGCGATGGCCTGGGCGCGGGCCCGGGCCAGGATCTCGTTGCCTGTCAGGCCGACCTGCATGTGTTCGCGCAGTATGTCCTGCACGCGGTTTGATGCTGCCAGGCCGTCGACCAGCCCCTGCGGTGCGGCGGTCTCTCCCTCCCGCAGCACATAGGCGAGGTGCTGGGTGTCGGTGTTGAGCCGCAGGTAGGTGATGCCGAAGTCGGTCCACAGCAGATCGCCGGGCTCAATCACGGTGTCGCCATACAGCATGCCGTCCTGGCCAGCGCGCTGGATGCCGACCGACGGGTGAAACCAGGGCCGGATTCCCAGGCGTGACAATTCCTCGCGATACCACCAGACCACGTCGTCGGCGGTGGTCACGCCCGGCTCGATGACCGCGGTGGAAAAGGCCCGCGACATGATCCAGTGTGCGGTGCGAACGATGTCCGGATAAAGCGCCATCTCGCGCGGTGTTCGGGTCTCAAGCCACCGGACGGCCGGGGTTTCACCCGAGGTTATGCGGTCGTGGAAACGTTCCGGCAGGGCGGCCATCATCAGCCGATACTGGCTCAGCGTCATGCCATCGCCAAAGGCGGACAGGTCGGAGTAGTTGATGGCAATGCTCGCCGGGTCGCGTTCGGCGATGATGTCTGCGACCGCCTGCCATTGGTCCGGCTGGTCGGCCGGATCCCAGGACGGTTCGAACAGTCCGGCGAGGCCATAGCGCGAGACGGTGAGCCGCTCGATCGGCTGGCCCTCACCCGGGTCAAAGAAAATCAGGATGGTGCGCCGACGTGCGGCCATGCTGCGCGCGTCCAGCATGCTCTCGATGACAGGTTCCTCGAAATACTCGCGCGCCATCAACAGCCACATCGACACGCCGGTCTCGCGCATGATCGCGGGGATCACCGTTTCCAGGCGGTCGGCGATGACCGTGTCGATGACGTCGGCGCGTTCGCGCAGCGGCAGGATGTCCGGTGCCGCGGGATGCAGGGCCTCGCTCTCGGTGGGCTGGGCCAGCGTGAGCGGTGTCAGAACGGCAAACAGGGACAGCACTGTCCCGGCGAAAGCGGCGGCCAGAGCGCCAGATCTCATCGTCAACATGCTGTTTGCTTAGCCCAGCGTGCCGGGTGTGTCGATGCAGGCCGATAACACGGCTCCGCTCTTGACGGCCGCGTTTCTTGATTGATCTGGAGTATGCAAACAGCACACAATCCCCGGCGGTTGGACGGGACAATGAACATGCAGAACTTCCTGCAGGGGCGCGCGCGCGGGTTTTATCGGCGGGACCACCGGAAACCGGACGGTCGGACC
>JAYZXG010000223.1:0-6729 GCA_036141435.1 Pseudomonadota bacterium
AGGTCGCGGCAACTCTCCTGACAGGCGAACACAACAAAACAGGCGGCACTCGGCCGCCTGTCTTTGCTTCGCACGCCGGAGCGGCAATCAGTCGATTTCGTCCTCGTCCGCCGTGCCGCTCTCGGCATCCGGCATCTCGACGATCTGGACCCAGTATTCACCGATCGAATTGACGACCCGCATGAGGCGGTCGAGGGAAATCGGCTTGACGATGTAGGAAGAGGCTCCGAGCCCATAACTCGCCAGGATGTCATCCTCGCTCTTTGACGTTGTCAGAACGATGATCGGGATGTGGCGCAATTCCGGGTCGGCCTTGACCTCCTCGAGCGCCTCGCGTCCGTCCTTCAGCGGCATGTTCAGGTCCAGCAGGATGATGCCGGGGAATGGCTCACCTTTCAGGTGGGCGTAAGCACCCTGGCGCTTGAGGTAATCGACGAGCTGTTCGCCATTCTCGAGAAACTCGAGCGGATTGCGCAGGCGGACTTCCTCACACGCCTCCTTGAAGAGCAGGCGATCATCGGGATCGTCATCGACCATCAAGATCGTGAAAAGCGTGTTCTCAGTGCTCATTATACCAGCCTCTTTGCCAGGTCCGCCCAAACCCCGAGGGCGATTTACCGCAACTTCTACTGATGCTTGGGCAAGATCAAGGAAAACTCCGCACCCTGCCCCGGAATAGACTGCGCACGCAGCGAACCGCCGTGACGCTCGACGATCTTAGCGCAGATGGCGAGCCCAATACCACTCCCCTCGAACTCGCTTCGCGAGTGCAGGCGTTCAAACATTTCGAAGATGCGCTCTGAATATTTGGGATCGAACCCGATCCCGTTATCGCGCACGCGTATACCGATCTGCGCGGCGTCACCGGGATCAAAGACTTGTACGGAGATCTCGGGAGCCTGGCCGGCTGGCTGATATGTCAGCGCATTGCCGAGCAAGTTATCGAAGATGATCCGCATCTGTGTCTCATCGGCCTCGATCACCGGCAAGGCAGACACGTCTATTCTGGCCTGGGTTGCCTTGATGCGGGCGGCGCTGTCGACCAGGACGCCCTTACACAACCCCTCCAGATCCACATCCGATATCTGAGTATTCTGGTCATTGACCCTGGAGAAGGTCAGCAGGGCATCAATCAGACGACGCATGCGCCCGGACGCATCGATCATGCGGCTGAGATAGACACGGCCGGAGTCATCGAGAACCTCGTCGTATTTTTCCTCCAGGCGCTGGCCAAAACTCTCGATCTTGCGCAGCGGCTCCTGGAGATCGTGCGACGCCGCAGATGCAAACACCTGCAGGTCCTGGTTCGACCGCTCCAGCTCCCGCGCATACCGCGCAATGGTCTCCTGCGCTGCCGAGTCAGGTGCCTGCGAGGCCTTTTCGCGCAGGAGCGTGAGCACCAAAACCAGGGCGAGCAACGCCATGACAGCGAGCAAGACCGGACCGAGAAGCGAGGTCGGGCCCGCAACAAACAGGATGATCTCACCCAGAACGGCAAGCAGGAGGATCGGTCCGGCAAATACCAGCAATCGCTTGATCTTGATCCCGAAAATCATCCGACTTTCTGCTCCACCGGGCTGCCACCAGCCCGACATGTTTGAATGGTCAAATCACCGTGCCCTGGCGGATGGGCAGGATCAGCGTGAACACGGCTCCGGCCTCCGGCTCGCCCCAGGCGGTCAACTCGCCGGAATGACGTTCGGCGATTTTGCGGCAGGTCGCCAGACCGACACCGGTGCCGTCGAATTCCTCCCGACCATGGAGCCGCTCGAACATACCAAAAATCCGCTCTGCGTGGCGAGGCTCGAACCCGATACCGTTATCGGTAATGGAAATGCGAGCCACGGCGCCGGCTTCACCGACTTCAACATTGCCTTCGATTGTGATGCTCGGGGTCACTCCGGGGCGGCGGAATTTCAGCGCATTGGCCAGCAGGTTCAGGAAGAGCTGGTGCATCTGGCCCGGGTCTGCCTCGATCGCGGGAAGCTCGCCGACACGAATTTTTGCATCCTCGGCAGCGATCCGCGGCTCGAGGTCCGAAAGCACATCAGCCACCACTCCCGCCAGCTCGACAGGCAGGTAGGAGGTGGTCTTGGAATTCACCCGGGAGTAACTCAGCAGGTCATCGATTAGGCGTCGCATGCGTCCGGCAGCATCCACCATGCGTTCAAGATAGTGGCGGCCGGTATCATCCAGCGCAGGCGAATACTTGTTGTTCAGCCGCTCACCGAAGGCCTGGATCTTGCGCAGCGGTTCCTGCAGGTCGTGCGAGGCGGCATAGGCGAATTCCTGCAATTCAGCATTCGAGCGCTTGAGCTCCTGGGCATAGCGCCGCAACGCCTGTTCGTCCCGCTTGCGTTTGGTGATGTCGCGGAAGGTGATAACGGCACCCGCCGCCGGGTTATCGGCGTCGATCGGAGAGGTCGCGAACTCGATGGGCAAGGGTTGACCATTCTTGGTCCAGAACACTTCCTTGTCTGTCTCCTCGATCGGCACGCCCGCCGTATGCACCGGACAGTCCTCCTTGGGATACAGCGCTCCGTCACGATGAGAATGGTGCACCATGGAATGCATCACCTTGCCGATCAGCTCGTCCTCGGCATAGCCGAGCATCTCGCAGGCCCTCGGATTGATAAACGTCACCCGGCCTTCCCCATCGATCCCGTAAATCCCCTCGGCCGCTGTCATGAGGATCTGTGAGAAGCGTTGCTTGGCCTCCTGGGTCACCTGTGCCCGCTGGCGCGAGATATTCCTGTGCGCACTGAACAGCACCGCCAGAAGGATGAAGGACAGGGCCATCGCCACAGCGAACACGCGCAGGACCGCCCGCGCCTGATTGGCCCCAGCGAGGGCTTCCGACACCTCGATCTCGGTGATGATGCCGAAATTGCGCTCGGGGAACCATTCCCAGGCCCCCATCACAAGGATACCGCGAATGTCGCGATACCCTCGCAGATTGGTGCCGGTATTGCCTGAGATCACGTCTGCGGTGGCAAAGGTCAGCGGCCAGTCCGAATAGTCGCGCTGAGGCCTGCCCACGACGGTCAGGTCCAGCCCCGGATCTCGAACCACCAGGTGCAGCAAGGACGGATGGGTCTCGGCCAGCAATCCTTCGGTGATCATGATATCGGCGTATCGGGAACTCGACAGCAACCGGCCCTGGTCATCAACGACGAATGTATCGCCAGAGGCGCCCGTCCGGCCCACCTGGAAGGTCGAGGTGTATTGCAGACGCGGGTCAAGGTCGAAGACAAGATAGCCCAGCAGCGTCTCGCCGTCCCGGATCAGTGCGACCGCGTGCATGAGCGGCCGCTCGAGCAGGCCGTGTTCATCTGATTCCAGCAACTCGTCGGAAATATAAGGCGCACTCAGCGTGACCCCGTTGGACTGCAGGCGTTGCATGTCCACATGATCGAGGGCGAGCGAGGGCTGCCCCAGCGACTGGCCGTCACTGCCGGCCAGGGTCGTTCCATTGCTGGAGACAACAGAAAACCCCGTGTAACCGTATTCCTGCAGCCACGGGCCGAGCAGGACGGAAAGTTCAACTTGCAGAGGCGATGAGCGCAAACTCTGGGGTACCGGCTGGACCGCCAGTTCGCGAACGGCCCCCTGAACATCGACATTCTGGGACCAGATGCGCACATGGCTTTCCTGTTGCGCAGCCCAGTCCTCATAGCGCTGGAAGGTGTTCGCGAGCACGGTCTCCAGCGTCGCCTGGTTTGTCGTGCGTGCAGACGACATAAGCGCACGCTCACCGGCCATTACGGCGAGGGCAACAATAATGATGAAACCCACCGCCAGGATTCCCGGCAGGATCTGTCCGATCCAGCTGTCCGGCTCGAGCAAATCATCATCGTGGAGCGCGTGCGGATTTTCGCGCTCCTGGTTTGCAGCCTCGTCGTTTGAAAGTTCAGCCATATAGCGTCTTAGAATCGAACCCCGCGCCACTCTAAGCAGATCTCGCCACGAATTGGACTACTAAACCACCATCTTGTGCCGTTTCCACGGCGAAAATGGGGGCGATCGCTTCAGGCAGCGTTCAGGCTGGCTCCCCTAGTTTCGACAGCGTGCGCCCCGCGGTGTGCCGGAGATCCAGGTCCACATACCCTCGCAGGATAGGATCGATGGCACACCGCATCTTTCTCACCATTCCAGCGACTTCTCACGCGTTCCCGCATATTCGAACAGGCGGCGGGCCGTGGCTTGGGAGATATCGGCTGGCAGGTTATCGGGCGCGAACCAGGCGCGTTCAGCGATCTCCCCCTGCTCGGCCGGTTCACACGCGACCGGCGCCTCAACGGCATAAAGTATAACGTGGTCGCCGCGAAAAAATCGATGATTGGCAAAGATACCGACCAGCTGCAGACGCCCGCGGGCACTCAGCCCCGCCTCCTCTTCCAGTTCGCGCTCAGCCGCCTCTTCCGCCAGTTCGCCGCGTTCGACACCACCGCCGGGCAAGTGCCATCCGCTCATATAGGTGTGCTTGACCAGCATGATCGCGCCGTCTGCGCGCCGGGCCAGCACACGCACGCCCAGCGTGGTGCCACGCCGGACCCGCCACCACGCCTGGAAAACCGGTCGCAGGAGGGGTTCAAGCCGCCATCTCCAGTTCATACATCCACTCCGACTGGCCAGCACGCGATCCGCGCGCTATGTAGCCACCGAAACAATTTGATTTGGGGTATTTCCATGTTTGCTCTTGTCGCCCTTGGCCTGGTTGCTGGCCTGTTCGGACTTCTCAATCTCATCGAGTATGGTCGTCTCGACTAACCTGTTCTCAGAGTATTGAGTGTTTCCATGTCGGCTCCGGTTTTCATTGCATTGATTCTCGGCGGAATTGTCGTTCTCCTGTTTGGCGGCGATTATCTTGTCCGGGGCGGAGCTGGCCTGGCACGCCGGTGGAAATTGCCCTCCCTCTTTGTCGGACTGACGATCGTGGCCTTCGGCACGTCAGCCCCCGAGCTTGTCGTGAGTGTGCAGTCTGCCCTAGCGGGAGCCCCCGGTCTGGCGATGGGCAATATCGTCGGCTCCAATATTGCCAATTTCCTGCTTGTCCTTGGTCTGCCTGCCGTCTTCGGCGCCATCGCGACCACCACGCCCGGCGTCCGGCGCAATGCCATATTTGCACTGGTGGCTGCGATTGCACTGATCGGCGTGGGATATGATCAACAAATCTCTACGGCAGAGGGCTATGGCCTGTTCGCCACGATCATAGCCTATGTCGTGATCCTGGGCGTCCTGGCCCGCGGCAAGACGGATGACCCAAGCCTGGCCGAGCTGACGGATATCGACGGTATCGAAGGCCTACCTCACAAATGGAGCGGGATCCTGTTCTCGCTGGCCGTGGGCCTGATCGCCCTGCCGGTCGGCGCGCAGATGATCGTCGTCGGCGGTACGGAAGCGGCTCGGGCGCTTGATATCGACGAATCGATCATCGGCCTGACAGCCCTCGCGTTTGGAACATCCCTGCCCGAGCTGGCCACCGTGATCATGGCGTCCATTCGCCGACAGGCCGACCTCGCAATCGGCAATGTGCTGGGATCGAATATTTTCAACGTCTTCGCTGTGGGTGGTGCAACTGGTATCGCCGCGGGCGCCGTCGGCGCACCCTTGCCGGTCCCGGACAGTTTCTTTGCGCTCGACTTCTGGGTCATGCTGGCAGCAAGCGTGGTGATCGCGGCGATTGTTCTGGCGCGCCGTCCCATTGGCCGTTTTCTCGGCCTGCTGCTGTTTGCGGCCTATATCGGCTATATCGCCGTTCTCACCCAGAGCATTCTCTGATTGATGCCGGACGGGGGACAACTTCCCCGTTTTTCCCCGAGACTCGTGCGCGATCCCGGTCTAGCTTGCCGCCCAGACAGGGGAGAGCAGCATGGCCGAGCCACAAACCAATCGACTGGTCAGCATTGATGCACTGCGCGGTATTGCCGTGCTGGGCATCTTGATGATGAATGTGCAGGGGTTCGCGATGACCCCCATGGCCTATGACGATCCCACCATGATGATGGATCTGACCGGTGCCAATCTGACGGTCTGGTCCGTCGCCCATACCTTCTTCGCAATGAAGTTCATCACGATCTTCTCGACCCTGTTCGGTGCGGGCATCATTCTGATGGCGGGCGAAGGAGATACGACGGGCAAGCACTTTCCACGGATGCTGTGGCTGCTCCTGATCGGTGCCATCCATGCCTATGTCTTCTGGTGGGGCGACATCCTCGTCCATTACGCCATCCTCGGCATGATTGCCGTCAATGCGCGCAAGATGTCGGTCGGCAAGCTGACCTTCTTCGGCATCCTGCTCATCCTCGTCGGTGGCCTGATCATGGTCGGACTGACTTATCTGGGCGCGATGTTCACCCCCGCTGAGGGCGCAGCGCAAGAACAACAGATGATGGCGGACATGCAGGCCGGCATGATCGAATCGTTCCGGGCGGGCTTCCTGCAACACATCCCGATGAATGCGCTCTTCGCGGTCATCGGCCAGGTCTTCAGCTTCATCTTCATGGGCCCAAGAACACTGGGTCTCATGTTCCTCGGCATGGCGCTCTACAAGAGCGGATTCCTTTCGGCCGCGTGGAGCACATCCCGCTATCTGATCCTCAGCGTCGTGATGATTGCGGTCGGTGTGTATCTGAACTGGATGTCGACCACGACGATGATCAACGGTGAGTTTTCAGCACAGGCCAAGGCCGACGGCCTCGCCTGGTCCTTCTTCGGCAGTGTTGTCCT
>JAYZXG010000224.1:0-9085 GCA_036141435.1 Pseudomonadota bacterium
ACGCCCAGGTGGCCCGAACGGCAGACCGCCCGCTGGCGGCGGGCACCGTGTCGCTGAAACAGGCCTGGGCCTTCCTCGGTGCTCAATGCCTGGTCGGACTGATCGTATTGGTGCAATTACCGCTGATCGCCATCCTGACCGGTCTCGGCTCGCTCGTGCTGGTCGCGGCCTATCCCTTCATGAAGCGCATCACCTGGTGGCCACAGGCCTGGCTGGGCCTGACCTTCAACTGGGGTGTGCCCGTGGCCTATGTGGCCGCCAGCGGCCAGTTCGACCTCGCCATGCTGGCCCTGTATGCGTCCTGCGTGTTCTGGACACTGGGCTATGACACCATCTACGCCCATCAGGACAGCGAGGACGATGCCCTGGTGGGGGTTCGGTCCACCGCCCGGCTGTTCGGACAGAACTCGCCAATCTGGGTGGGGGGCTTTTACGCCCTGACCTCGCTGCTGGTCGGCGCCGCACTCTACCTGGTCAACGCTGCGCCGCTGGCCGCCATCGCCTTTGCGGTCTACGCCGCGCACTTGTTCAACCAGGTGCGATTGATGGAGATCCATGACGGCACAACCTGTCTCGCTGTCTTCAAGTCCAACCGCGAGACCGGGCTGCTTCTGTGTGCGACTCTGGCGCTTGTTACAATCCTTTAATGTCGCAAAACGCCCTCTCTGTTTGACCGCGCCAGATCTCTGGGATCACATGCCCCGGTCTAGATTTGGAACGCACGGGGAGAGCATGAGGATCACCACAAGTTTGGCACTGGGCCTGGGCGCGCTGGCGCTGGCCGCGTGCCAGCCAGCGACCGATACCGGCGCGGATACGGCCAACAGCCATGGCGCGGACACTTCCGCTGCCGCCACCAGTTTCACCGTCGATGTCAGCTATCACACGCTGGATAATGGTCTGCGTGTCGTCCTGTCCGAGGACCACACCGTGCCGACCGCGACTGTGGCCGTCTATTACGGCGTCGGCTTCCGCAACGAGCCGCGCGGACGCACCGGTTTCGCACACCTGTTCGAACACCTGATGTTCCAGGGCTCGCGTAACCTGCCGCACGGCGCCTTCGACACGCTGATCTATGGATCGGGTGGCGTGAACAACGGATCCACCCGCTATGACTTCACCAACTATTTCGAAGTCGTTCCGTCCAATGCGCTGGAAGCGGTCATCTGGGCCGAGGCCGACCGCATGGGTCAGCCCAACCTGGATGAGAGCCAGCTGGACAATCAGCGCGAGGTCGTTCGCAACGAGGTCTTTGTCAATGTCATCAACCAGCCCTATGGCGGCTGGATCTGGATCGACCTGCCGATGGTCGCCAATGAAAACTGGCACAATGCGCACAATTTCTACGGCGATCTGACCGATCTCGACGCGGCATCGCTGGAAGATGCCCAGGCTTTCTTCGACCAGTTCTATGCACCGAACAATGCTGTCATCGTCGTGGCCGGTGACATCGACAAGGACGAGACACTCGGCTGGATCGAGCAGTATTTCTCCTACATCGAGGCGGGTGATCCGCTGCCGGAGATCGACACCTCCGAACCGCGCCAGGAAGAAGAGAAGTTCGACTATATCGAGGACAATCTGGCCAACCAGCCGGCCCTCGCCGTGGGCTATCACATGCCCGAACGTGGCACACCGGAATATTACGCCATGATCCTGATCGATCAGCTGCTGGTCCAGGGCGATGACAGCCGCCTGACCCAGTCCCTGGTCAGTGAGGAAGGCTATGCCTCCGGCGTGTTCGGCGGCATCAACCTTCTGGGCAACGCCTTCAACTATTCCGGTCCCATGCTGTGGACAGTCGGCCTGATCCACGACAGCGAGTTCACCGTGTCTGAAGTCATGGGCACGATGGACACCACGATCGAGGGGATCCGCACCACGCCGGTCACCGAGGCAGAGCTGGAGCGCGCGCGCACCAAGCTCTTGTCCGATTTCTACGGCACCGTGGACACCTCCACGCGTTTCGGTCTCGTCGACCTGCTCGCATCCTTCGCCATGTTCGATGACGATCCGAGCCGCATCAACCGCATTACGGAGGGCTTTGAACAGGTCACGCCGGAACTGGTGATGAGCACAGCGCAGGAATATCTGCGCCCAACCAACCGCACCGTGCTGGAAGTTCGCCTTGCCAGCGATGACAGCCAGTAAGCCCCGGGGAGATAAAGCCATGACAGTCAAACTGTTCAGTGCCGCCCTCGCGGCCGCAAGCCTGATCGCCGCGCCATCCATCGCGCAGATCAATGAACAACCCGCGCTCGGAGAGCCGGTCTCCTTCACCGTGCCGGACAATCGCAGCTTCACGCTGGACAACGGTATGGAGGTGACCTTCATACAGTATGGTCTGGCCCCAACCACGCAGATCTCCCTGCGGGTCCGCGCCGGCAATATCGATGATGGCAGCCAGACCTATATCTCGGACCTGACCGCCAGCATGATGGAAGAAGGCTCCAACGGCCGCAGCGCCGAGGACATCGCGACCGAGATCGCTTCGATGGGCGGCGAACTGGGTGTCGGCGTTGGCTGGCACTCGACCAATTTCGGGGTGAATGTGCTCTCGCAATACGCGACCGATGCCATGGGCATCATCGCCGATGTCGTGATGCGCCCGAATTTCGACGAGTCCGAATTCGACCGGGTTCGTCAGAACATGGTGCGTGATGTCTCCGTGTCCCGGGCCCAGCCTGGCCCGATAGCCACGGAAGCCTATCGCCGCCTGCTGTTCGGCGGCGACCACCCCTATGGCAATTCCCTGCCGACCGAGGACCAGGTTCGCAGCTATGAGCTGGCGGATGTCCAGGCGTTCTACGACGGCAATTTCGGCGCCGGCCGCACACGCCTCTACGTGGCGGGACGCTTCGATGAAGCCGCGATGGAAGCGGCTATCCGTGAGGCGTTTGCCGATTGGGCGAGCGGCTCTGCCGATGCCCTGACCCCGGCCGCTCCGAGCGGTGGTCCGGTCGTCCAATTCATCGACCGCCCGGGCGCCCCTCAGTCAACGCTGCGTGTCGGCTTCCCGGCCGTCGGTGTCGATCATCCGGATGCGCCAGACCTGGCCGTCATGAACGCGCTCCTGGGCGGCAGCTTCACCTCCCGCCTGACCCGCAATCTGCGCGAGGACAAGGGTTACACCTACTCTCCGGGCAGTGGGGTTACCTGGGGCATGGGTGGCGGTTACTGGACCTTCAACGCCGATGTGAACACCGAAGTCACGGGCGCAGCCCTGATGGAAACCTTCGGCGAGATCACCCGCCTGTCCGAAAACGCGCCTGACGCAGTCGAGGCCGATGGCATTCGCACCTGGATGTCCGGCATTTTCATCCTGCAGAACGCCTCGACGGGCGGCATTATCGGCCAGCTGAACTTCCGCGATCTCTATGATCTTCCGGATGATTATCTGGAGAACTACGTGCCGAGCCTCAATGCCGTCACCAATGACGACATTTCCCGGGTCGCTTCGACCTATCTCGACCTGGACAATGTCGTCCTGGTTGTGGTCGGGGATCTCGCCGCGATCGAGGACCAGGTGCGTGCCTTGCCCGAGCTGGCCAATGCCCGCTTCATCCTGCCTGCACCGGCAGACACCGAGGACTAGGTCCGGGTACAGATCTGAAACGAAACGGCTGGGCCTGGCGCCCGGCCGTTTTTGTTCATGCCAGCCCGACTTGCACGGCGTCGCACGTGCGCTATTCCGGTCCGACCCAATGCAGGAGTGCTCGTGAAACCGCTTTCACTCGACAACCCCCAGCAATTCATTCGCGATCACACCGAGGTGCTCGCACCTCCCCTTGTGCCTGAAATCAAGCTGCACCTGGCCACCGAGACCGTCGACATCTGGGAACAAACCGAGGAAGCACTCGGCGAAATGGGATTGCCGCCGCCTTTCTGGGCCTTTGCCTGGGCCGGCGGCCAGGCCCTGGCGCGCTACTGCCTGGACAATCCCGCCATCGTGCAGGGCAAGCGGGTGCTGGACTTCGCGGCCGGTGGGGCCGTTTCCGGTGTCGCGGCCAAACTGGCCGGTGCCGAAACGGTTATTGCCAGCGAGCTGGACCCGTTCGCCATCGAGGCCTGCCTCGCCAATGCCACGCTTAATGGCGTCACGCTCGAGACGGAACTGGGCGATGTCGTCGGCCGGTTCGACGCCTGGGACGTAATCATCGCCGGCGACGTGTTCTACGAGGACGAACCTGCCCGCGTGATCGGCGAGTGGCTCCAGGCGCACGCCAGCCGGGGCACGACGGTTCTGATCGGGGATCCCGGCCGGTCTTTCCTGCCCAGCGGACGCCTGAACAAGCTGGCGGAATACACGGTGCCCGTCACACGGGACCTGGAAGACCGGGAAATTCGCCAGGCAAAGGTATGGTCCTTTAAAGAGACCTGAAATAGACCCTCGGCATTCGCTAATTCATTTACAGTCGCAGCGGTTTAAGGCAATGTCCGGCCATCGATTTCGGTTCCGGCGCGCGTTCGCGTTGCCGCTTCCAGTGGAGACTCATCATGGCCCGCGTACGTGCGGTGGATCGTCGGCTGTTCCTGTTGCTGGAAATTGCCGCCCGCAAACTCAATCGCGAAGCTGATGCGCGTCTGAAGGCGGAAGCAGGCGTCACATCGGCCCAGGCTGCGGTGCTGTTCCTGCTGGCACGGCGCGGGGAACGCAAAATGGGGGAGATCGGCGAAATGCTCTCTCTCAACCCGCCGGCCGTGACCGGGCTGATCAACCGCATGAGTGCCCTCAACCTGGTCACCAAGACCGCCTCGACCAGCGACAAGCGCTCGGCCATCGTATCCCTCACCGAAAAGGGACGCGCAATGGGTGATGCGGCGGACCACGTCTTCAAGGACATGAACCAGGAACTGGAAACCCAGCTGGGCGATGATGACAGCGATATGCTGCACCGGGTTCTGACAAGTCTGGCGGTCAGCGCCTGAACGCTCTAGTTTGCCCTCCATAAAATAAAGGAGGGCCCAGGTGAGCTCACTGGTTCTGGTCGAAGATGCGGAGGGGATCCGCACAATCCGGTTTAATCGCCCGGACAAGAAAAACGCGCTGACGCGCGAGATGTACGCCGCCGCCGCCGAAGCGCTGGAAAGCGGCGATACCGAACAATCCATCAAGGTATTCATCATCACCGGTACGGACGGCATTTTCACGGCCGGCAATGATATCGGTGATTTCATGGAACGCCCGCCGCATGTCGGCGGCGGTGACATGCCACCGGTTGAACGCTTCATGCGCGCATTGCTGGAAGTCAGGAAGCCGGTCGTGGCCGCCGTGGACGGCCTGGCCATCGGTATCGGCGTTACCCTGTTGATGCATTGTGACATCGTCTATTGCTCTGATCGGGCGACTTTCAAGACCCCGTTCGTGGACCTTGCGCTGGCGCCGGAGTTCGGATCGAGCCAGGTCATGCCGCAGATGTTCGGTCACGCGGTGGCTGCCGACCTCTTGATGCTGGGCGCAACCTGGGATGCCAATCGTGCGCTGCAGACCGGCCTGGTCACCGGCGTACACAGCGCAGATGATCTCGCAGGTGCCGCGCATTTCGCAGCCAGCGTCATGGCGGCCAAGGCGCCCGGCTCCATGCGGGCCGCCAAGGCCCTGATGCGCACGCCGCCGGAAGACCTGTCTGATCGCATCTCCCGCGAGGGCGGTCTGTTCGCCGAGCTCCTGCGCTCGGAGGAATTCGCGGAGGCCGCTGCAGCGTTCATGGAACGGCGCCTGCCCGACTTCTCGCGGTTCGGCTAGACTTCAGGGTTCGAGGGAAATCATGTTGAGGATCGTTCTCGGTGCCGTGGGCGCCATCATCGCAATTGCGCTTGTGGCGCTGAACCTGTCGCCGCTCAGCCGGGTCTACCTGCCAGCGGGCACGGGCATTGTCGCCAAGCAAATGTGCTCGCTGACCTGGGTATCCGGTCTGGATTCCGATCGCGCCAAGGCCATGTATCTGGATCCGTTGCTGGGCGATGCAGGCCGGTTCATCTCCGTCAGTCTGGATGAGGAAAGGCAGGAGACACGATCGAGTGTGCTTGGTCTCTTCTGGAGCCAGCGGGCAGTTTATCGCGAGGGCCTCGGCTGCACTCTGGTTCATAATCCGCGGCAGTTCGACTTCGATGCTGCGGCTCCGAATGACGAGGCCTTTGTGCCGTTCGAACTCGACGAAACCCACCGCGACGAGAGCTTCGATACAACAGCCCTGAACAGCGCCGTCGACGCTGCGTTCGCAGATGGCCGTAACACACTTGGCGTCGCAGTCTTTCATGACGGTCGACTGGTCGCCGAGCAGTATGCGCTGGGTGCCAGCCGGGAAACACGCTTCCACGGCTGGTCGATGACCAAGAGCTGGGCCGCGACACTGGCAGGCCTGATGACCCACGCGGGCGAACTGGACATCAATGCCGAAGGGCAGATCCCCGTCCTCGCGGACGTCGGGTACACGGATGTGACAATCAATCACCTGCTGCGCATGGCGGGCGGCATGGAGTTGCACGAGACCAATACCGGTTTCGATCCGAACTCCAACATGCTGTTCAGCCAGTCCGACATGGCCAGCTGGGCCGCGCGCCAACGCCGCCTCGCCGCACCGGGCGAGGTCTGGAGCTATATGTCCGGCAACACGGTCATCGCGACGCACACCATGCAGCAATTGCTGGGTCAGGAGCTGAGCGATCAGGTGGCAAGCCTGCGGACCCGCTTGTTTGAACCGCTTAACATCCATTCAGCCGTCATCGAAACCGACCAGACCGGGACCTTCCAGGGGTCATCCTACATGTATGCCACGGCCCACGACTGGGCCCGTCTTGCCCTGCTCTACATGAATGACGGAATTGCCCCGGACGGCACACGCATGCTGCCGGAGGACTGGTACGACATCGTTGCAACGCCGACAGCCGGATCCGATGAAGAATACGGGTTGGGCTTCTGGCTGCCTCGTGAAGGCGGCATCCTGCCCATGGAGACGATCATGATGAGCGGTTTCCAGGGTCAGTGGGCCTTCATCATGCCCGAGCAGGATCTTGTCATCGTCCGCTTTGGTGCCACCAATTACGTCAATTCAGGCAGCCATCGCCTGGCCAGTGATGTCGCCGCCGCCCTGCGTCCTGCGGCACCGGCGCCAACCGAGTAATCACGCCGCCGCTGTGACCAGTGGCGGTGTCTCGGCGACCACCCCGAGAGAGATGAGGTGACGGACATGGGTCCGCACCTCATCTGCAGTCGGGACGATGGTCTGGGCTTTCCTGATCAAGGCAGCGGGCTTGGACCCGGTTCGTGAAGCCCCCACGCTCCACGTCTGGAATTCGCGCCGCATGGCCTGCACGAATTCCAGCTGACGGTAATCCTGGTGGCGACCGTCACGCGCCACCTTTTTCATGAAGTCTCGAAGACGATCCGGATCGCCTTCAAGAACCTGCATGAAATAGCCGGAGTCCCAGATCAGCGCGCCCGTGAGCTGCCGATCCACGCATGACATCATGCTGCAAGAAATGATGCGTCCGAGCTCGCCATTCAGACCCCTGAACCCCAAGGCGACCTTGGCGCGTGACATCATCACTGCGCGGTAAATCATGCTGCCGTCCCGCTTCCTGATCGAGTGTTCTCATTGATGAGCGCATACCTAGGCGCCAGGTTTGAACAACGCCTCAACAATTCGCGGAGAATTTGGCTTAAATAACTGGAAAATTTGACTCAAATTGAGCTCAAAAGCCGGATTTCGCTGCCTGGCTTCACGATCTGGATCACCTGCGCCCGCCCGGCCGTGCAGGCTCATATGATATGATCCCAAACGGCTCAGAAACGGAGCTCGCGGAAGAGACGGCACAGCCACGCATCCACCCGCCGCCAATTGACACGCCCGAACATGTTCACTGCACCACACTCCTTATCCCGCCCCCAGCGAGATCCGGCGTGAGGCCGGGTCCAGACCCAGAGCAGCCTAGCCGATCAACAGGACGGGCGGTCTTAAATCGGCGTCATCTTGGACTGCCTCACCTTGCCGCACCGGACTTGGCGGGACACGGCGATCAGCCTAGGTTCCGCTGGAAACCAGAGTGGAGCCCCCATGGCGTACAAATCCCTGCGCGAATTCATCGACATGCTGGAAGCCGAAGGCGATCTGGTGCGCATCACTCACCCGGTCTCCACCGACAAGGAGATGACCGAGATCCACAAGCGGACCCTGCACGCCGGGGGCCCGGCCCTGTTGTTCGAGAATGTCGTCAACGAAAAGGGCGAAAAGAGCGAGATGCCCTGTCTCGTCAACCTGTTCGGCACGGTCAAACGCGTCGCCCAGGCCGTCACTCTGGGCGGTGAAAGCCGGACCACGGGCGAGGAATTGCGCGAAGTGGGCGAACTGCTGGCCTTCCTGCGGCAGCCGGAACCGCCGCGCGGTGTGAAGGACGCGATGGAGATGCTGCCGCTGGCCAAGACGGTCATGTCCATGCGCCCGAAGAACGTCTCGAGGGCGCCCTGCCAGGACGTGGTGCTGACCGGCGATGAGATTGATCTCGACCGCCTGCCCATCCAGACCTGCTGGCCGGGCGAGCCTGCCCCGTTGATCACCTGGCCGCTGGTGGTCACCCAGGGACCCAATGTGAAGGGCGATCGCCAGGACGACTATAATCTCGGCATCTACCGCATGCAGAAGCTGGGCAAGGACAAGACGCTGATGCGCTGGCTGAAACACCGCGGTGGTGCCCAGCACTACCAGCGCTGGAAGGACAAGAAACCCGACCCGCTCCCGGCGGCCGTCGTGCTGGGTGCTGACCCGGGGACGATCCTGGCGGCCGTGACGCCGGTTCCGGACACGCTGTCGGAATACCAGTTCGCCGGCATTCTTCGCGGCAAGAAGGCCGAGCTGGTCGATTGCAAGACCGTGCCGCTGAAAGTCCCTGCCGAGGCGGAGATCGTGCTGGAAGGCCATGTCATGCTCGACGAGTACGGCCCGGAAGGCCCCTATGGCGATCACACGGGCTATTACAATTCGGTGGAGCATTTCCCGGTTTTCAAGGTCAGCGCCATTACCATGCGCAAGGACCCGATCTATCTGACCACCTATACCGGCCGGCCGCCGGACGAGCCGGCCATTCT